>NZ_MKSS01000012.1:0-39064 GCF_001897365.1 Hydrogenophaga sp. 70-12 | reverse complement strand
CTCGCTGGCGGCCGACTGGGTGCGCGAAGGCATCGCGCTCTACGGCAGCGCGCCCGACTTCCCCGAGCACAGCGCCGCGCACTGGGGCCTGCGGCCCACCATGACGCTGTCCACCCGGGTGATCGGCGTGCAGCAGCTGCAGGCCGGCGACACCGTTGGCTACGGCTCCACCTTCACCGCCGACGGGCCCATGCGCATCGGCGTCGTCGCCTGCGGCTACGCCGACGGCTACCCGCGCCACGCGCCCAGCGGCACGCCGGCGCTGGTGGACGGCCAGCGCACGCGCACCCTGGGCCGCGTGAGCATGGACATGCTCACCGTGGACCTGAGCGGGCTGCCCGAGGCGGGCATCGGCAGCGAGGTGGTGCTCTGGGGCCGCGCCGGCAACGGTGCGCTGCTGCCGGTGGACGAAGTCGCGCACGCGGCCGGCACCATCGCCTACGAGCTGCTGTGCGCGGTGGCGCCGCGCGTGCGCTTCGAGGCCGCCGACTGAGCGGCCCGGGCGCGACGAACCGGCTCCGATCCCCATGAACCGGCGCCGCGCCCCCCACCCGCTGCTGCGCCCCTTCGTGCGCGAGGTCTGGAGCTGCGCGGCGGAGCCCGCGGGCGAGGCGCAGGCGCGCATCGAGCGCCTGCTGCCCAGCGGGCTCATGCACCTCGTGCTGCGGCTGGACGACGCGCCGGTGCGCCTGCTGCGTTCGCCCGACGACCCCCTGGGCGAGCCGCTGGCCCCCGCGGTGCTCGGGGGCGCGCGCACCGCGCCCTACCTCAAGCACCTGCGCGCCCGCTCGGCCAGCGTGGGCGCCACGCTGCTGCCCGGTGCTGCGCAGTGGCTGTTCGGCCTGGACGCGGACGCGGTCGCCGGCCGCCACGTGCCGCTGGAGGCCCTGCTCGGCGCCGAGGCGCAGCGCTTGCGCGAGCGGCTGCTCGAGGCCCCGGACCTGGTCGCGCGGCTTGCGCGGTTCGAGGCCTGGCTGCTGGCGCGCCGCCCGCCGGCGCCGGGCCAGGCCGGCGCGCTGGCGCGGCTGCTGCGGCAATCGCCCTCCGTGGGCGCGGCGGTGCGCGCCAGCGGCCTGGGCCGGCGCCGCTTCGAGCGGGCCTTTCTGCAGGCCACGGGCCTGAGCCCCAAGGCCTGGCAGCGCGTGCGCCGCTTCCAGCGGGCGGTCGGCGCCCTCGCCGCCGCCGACGCACCCGCGCCGGCCGAGCTGGCCGCCGCGCTGGGCTACAGCGACCAGTCGCACCTCATCCGCGAATTCCGCGCCATGGCCGGCCTCACGCCCGGGCGCTTTCGCGCGCTCGCGCCCGAGGAGCCCAACCACCTGCCCCTGGACCCGCCCCGCCGGGGCTGAGCCGGCGGCGCGAACAATTTCTTCTATACGCGGCGTGCCACGACCGGCACAGTGCGGGGGTCCTACCGCTGTCCACGGGAGCCGCCCATGCGCATCGACGAAACCTACGCCTACCTCTGCGTGCACGACACGGCCGCCGCCATTCATTTTTATGGCAAGGCCTTCGGCGCCACCGAAAAGTTCCGCCTGGTCGAGCCCTCGGGCCGCATCGGCCACGCCGAACTCGCCTTCGGGCCCCACACCGTGATGCTGTGCGACGAGTTCCCCGAGTGCGGCATCCGCAGCGCGCGCAGCCTGGGCGCCACGCCGGTCACCCTGCACCTGCACGTGGACGACGCCGACGCCATGCTGGCCCAGGCCGTGGCGGCCGGCGCCACGCTGGAGCGCGAGGCCAGCGACGCGTTCTACGGCGAGCGCAGCGGCGTGGTGCGCTGTCCCTTCGGCCACCGTTGGCTGATCGGGCACGCCATCGAACAGGTGACCCCCGAGGAAATGCAGCGGCGCTACACGGCCTTGTTCAACTGATCGCGGCGGGGCACGCACGCGGGGCCTGGCACGGCGCGGCGCCCGCGGGCCAGAAAACCCTCAGCGTGTGGCGCGCCAGGGCCAAGGTCGCGCCCTTGCTCAGCGCCCCGGCGAGCATTCCTTGAAGCCGTAGCGTTCGCAGAAGGGGTTGCCCAGCACCGGCAGCCAGCGCGGAATGTCGTGGAAGTCGCGCGCCACGGCGGCCAGCACCCGTTCGCGGTAGGGCGCGAAGCGAAAACCCTCGCCGTCGACGTACCAGAAGCGCGCGCCATCCACCACGAAGGCGTGCTTGCTCACGCGCTCGAAGTAGGGCGCGTAGTTCGCGAGATCGGGCTCGTCGTAGTGGAAGACGCGGATCGGCTGGCCGTCGTAGCGGCGGAAATCGATCACTTGGTCGTCCTGGCGCGCGTGGTGGCGGCCCGGGCCGAACACCGGCACGTACTGGCCGTGGCGAAAGGCCAGCATGGCCGCCGGGTTGTAGGCCTGGGCCATGAGCGTGGCCCCGGCGGGCAGGCCCTGGCGCAGGCCGGCGACCACCGCGGCGTTCTCGCGCAGGAACACCGCGCGATCGGCCCATTTCGTTTGGGCGAACCACGCCACCGGCGCCAGCGCGATCGCCAGCACCACCACCAGGTGCGGCAGCGACAGCGCCGCCGTGTAGCCCAGCAGGCGGCGCAGCGGGCGCACCTCGCAGCGCAGCCCGGCCCAGACCACGAACACCGGCACGAAACCCAGCACCCAGTGCAGGCCGATGGTGCGGCGCGTGGCCAGCAGGGCGAACACCACGAAGGGGAAGATCCACAGCACCGCGAGCGTGGTGCGCGCGCTGGCGCTCACGCCGGCGGGCGCGCGCGAGCGCGCGGCACGCCACAGCCACCACGGCGTCACCAGGTACAGCGCCATGCCGACGTAGGTGAGGAAGGTCTCCAGCGACCAGGCCGAGGCTTCGTTGCGGTTGAAGACGTTGAACATCACGTGGCTCCAGCCGTGCGTGGCGTTCAGGTACAGATTGGCGCCGATGGCGGGCAGCGCGGCCACGAACACCAGCACGGGCGCCCACCAGCGCTCGCGCCGCCAGCCCCAGGCGTGGGCCGCGTAGGCAAAGCCCAGCAGGGCCGCGAAGTACTTGCCGAAGAAGGCCGCGCCCAGCAGGGCGCCGCTGAGCAGGTACCAGCCGGTGCCGCGCCCGCTGGTGTCGGCGCGCACGTAGGCCCAGAACGACAGCGCCATGAACAGGATCAGCGGCGTGTCGGTGGTCACCAGCACGAACAGCCAGCTCCAGGGCAGGGCCAGGTAGACGGCGCCGGCGAGCCAGGCCTGGGCCTCGCGTTCCTCCGGCAGCAGGCGGCGCAGCAGGTCCACCACCAGCAGGGCGATGGCGCTGGTCACCAGCAGCGTGGCGCTGCGCAGCACCAGGGGCGCGTCGCCGCCGATGGCGCGCAGCAGCGCGATCAGCCAGCCCACCAGCGGCGGGTGGTCCGAGTAATGCCAGGCCGGGTGCGCGCCCCACTGGTAGAAGAAGGCCTCGTCGCCCGTGAAGGGAAACACCGCGGCCAGGAACACCTTGAGCAGCAGTGTGAGGCCAAAGGCCCACCAGAAAAGGCGGCGCGCGGCCGCGAGGGAGTTGTTGTCGGCTTTCATCGTCGGGTATCGGCGGCGCGCATGGGAGGCGGCCGGGCGCCGATCATGCCCGAGCGGAGAGGGCCAGCAGGCTCACGCCAACCACGATCAGCGTGCAGCCGGCCACGCGCAGCCACGAGAAGGGCTCGCCCAGCCACAGCACGCCCAGCAGCATGGTGACCACGAAGCCCAGGCTCACCAGCGGGTAGGCCAGCGACACGTCGAGCCGCGACAGCACCCACAGCCAGAGCACGGCGCTGGCGCCATAGAGCAGGAGGCCCAGCCAGACCATGGGGCTGGTGAAGGCCTGCACGTAGGTGCCGGCCACGTCGGCGCCGCCGGGGCCCAGGCCGCGCTTCATGGCGAGCTGCGCCGCCGAGGACAGGAGCACGCAGAGCAGCGCGAGCAGCAGGGCGAGGGATTTCATAGGTGGGGCTGCCAGCCGATGGTGGCCGCCAGGCCGATGCCGCCCATGACGAACAGCGTGGCCCAGCTGAAGGGGTCTTTCAGCGCGAAGGCCAGCGGGTCTTCGCCGTGGAGTTCGCGTCGGCCGGTCTTGAACCAGATGCGCATCACCCACATCAGCAGAACCGGCGCGGCGGCCCACAGCCAGTCGGGCTGGGCGTAGAGCGCGCGGCTGTTGGGCGAGTCGATGTAGAGCGTGAGCACCAGCACCGACATGAAGCCGCTGGCCATGCCCATGGTGCGCAGCGTGGCCAGGTCGCGCGGCTGGTAGCCGCGGCCGGGCGCGGGCGCCTGGTGCGCGTCCACCGCCTCTTCCAGTTCGGCGCAGCGCTTGACCAGCGCCAGGCTCAGGAACAGGAAGATGGAGATGGCCAGCAGCCAGTTGGACAGGTCCACGTGCCCGGCCAGCGCGCCGGCGCCGATGCGCAGCGTGTAGAGCGTGGCCAGCAGCAGCACGTCGAACAGCGGGATGCGCTTCCAGCGCAGCGAGTAGCCCAGCGTCAGCGCGGTGTAGAGCAGCAGCGCGCCGGTGAAGGCCTGGCCGACCCAGGCGGCCAGTGCGAAGGCGGCCAGCAGCATCGCCGCGCCAATGGCCACCGCGGCGCCGATGCCCAGCGTGCCCGCCGCCAGCGGGCGCAGGCGCTTGAGCCGGTGCGCGCGGTCATTGGGCAGGTCGAGCAGGTCGTTGACCAGGTAGGTGGCCGAGGCGCAGAGCCCGAAGGCAACGAAGGCCACGAACAGCGTGAGCCACAGCGAGGGGTCGGTGGTGTGCGCCGCCAGCAGCGGCACGAACAGCAGGCCGTTCTTGGACCACTGCTTGAGGCGGATCGCGCGCAGCACGGTCTTGGGTGTGAGCGGCCGCCGTTCGAAGACGCGGGCGGGCGCCTGCGCGGCCTGCAGGCGCCGCAGCACGCCGGCCGGCGCGTTCACCGCGATGGCCTGCGCGCCGCCGGCCCAGACGGGCAGGTCGTCGGCGCTGTTGCCCGCGTAGGCCCAGCGCTCATGGCCCGCGGCGCGCGCGTGCGCGGAGATGGCCTCGCGCTTGTGGGCGCGGCTCAGGTTGGGGCCGCCGTCCTCGGTGGCCAGCACGCCGCTGAACACGCCCAGGTGCTCGGCCACGCGCCGCGCCACGCGCGCGTCGGCGGCGGTGGCCAGCACCAGGGTGCGGCCGCGCGCGTGTTCGGCGCGCAGGAACTCGATGAAATCCGCGCGCCAGGGCAGGCGCTCGGGCTCGGGCAGCACGGCGTCGGCCAGGGCGCGCTTGAAGCCGGCCTTGCCACGCGCCAGCCAACCCACCATGCGCAGCAGGTTCAGCGGATGGCGGCGCGCGAACAGCACGATGGATTCGTGCAGGGTGTCGCTCGGCGTGAGCGAGCCGTCCAGGTCCACATAGAGCGGACAGTCGTCCAGGGGAGGGTTGTGCATCGGGCCTGTGCTGCGGGTCTCGGGCGATTCTAGGGGCCGCCCGCGGCGGCCTCAGGCGCCCGTCAGCCAGCCCCAGCCGCGCTGCGCCAGCTCGATCGCGAGCTGGCCGAAGGCCAGGGTGTAGGCGATGGCGGCGGCGCCGGCCAGGGTGGAAGCCGCCAGCGCCAGGCCGTCGCGGAACAGCCAGCCCAGGCCCAGCAGCACCAGGCTGGCGCTGGGCAACACGTTGCCGAAGGGCAGGGGCAAAAAGATGATGGCCGCCATCGCCGCGATCCAGGCGCCCCACCAGCCGCGCGTGCGCTCGTGCCGCCAGGCCTGCCAGCGCGGGCCCAGCCAGCGGTCGGCGAGGGCGTATAGCCAGGCCAGGGCGTGCAGGCTGCGGCGCGACCATTGTTCGTTCAGGGTGAAGCCGCCCAGCGCGCCCGGCAGGGCCACGCGCTCCCGGCCGCGCGCCCAGGACCAGCCCAGCGCGGCGATGAAGAAACTCACGAACCAGCCCGCGCCGCCCACCGGGATGAGGGTGAACAGCGAGAGCACCATCACCAGCACCGGCAGCGAGGCCTCGCCGTGCAGGTTCAGCAGCTCGGCCAGCGTCAGGCGCAGCGGGGCGGTTTCGTCGGGCTTGTGCGAGCCGCCCAGGCCGTGCGCGCGCCAGCGCCGTTCCTGGCGGATGGCGGCGCGGCGCAGGCGGCGGGCGAGGCTGTGGTCCATGGGGCGGGCAGATGCTGGTGTCCCTGCATGACCCGCTGACGACAGCGGGGTTCCCCGCGCCCGGCGGGCGCCCGCCTCAGGCCAGGGCCGGTTCGGGCGCGCCGTGCGGGCTGCGCGGCGACACCAGCACCGCGTCGCCCTCGCGCAGGCCCAGGGAGTGGAACTGGGCCGTGCCCAGGCGGGCCTCGATCAGGTCGTGCGCGCCGGACTCGGGCTCGAGTTCGAGCCGCACCACCGGGTCGAGCACCAGCGCGCGCCGCAGCGTGGCCACCACGGCGCCGCGCGTGTCGGTGCCGGGCAGCAGGCGCCGCACCTCCAGCTCGTGCGGGCGCAGCGGGCGCGTGCCGTCGCCCACCAGCGGCACGCCGCCGAGGAAGCGCGCCACGAAGGGCGTGGCCGGGTGTTCCCAGACCTCGCGCGGCGAGCCCACCTGCTCGATGCGGCCGCGGTTCATCAACACCACGCGGTCGGCCACTTCCAGGGCCTCTTCCTGGTCGTGCGTGACGAAGATGCTGGTGACGTGCAGCTCGTCGTGCAGGCGGCGCAGCCAGCGGCGCAGTTCCTTGCGCACCTGGGCGTCGAGCGCGCCGAAGGGCTCGTCGAGCAGCAGCACCTTGGGCTCCACCGCCAGCGCGCGCGCCAGGGCGATGCGCTGGCGCTGGCCGCCCGACAGTTGCGCGGGGTAGCGGTCGGCCAGCCAGTCGAGCTGCACCAGCTTGAGCAACTCGACCACCTTGGCCTGGATCTGCTTGTCGCTCGGGCGCTCGCCGCGCGGCTTCACGCGCAGGCCGAAGGCCACGTTCTCGGCCACCGTCATGTGGCGAAACAGCGCGTAGTGCTGGAACACGAAGCCCACGTTGCGCTCGCGCACGTGCACGTGGGTGCTGTCCTCGCCGCTGATGACGATCTGGCCAGCGTCGGCCGTTTCCAGGCCCGCGATGATGCGCAGCAGCGTGGTCTTGCCGCAGCCCGAGGGGCCCAGCAGGGCGAGCAGCTCGCCGCTCTGGATGTCGAGCCGGATGTTGTCCAGCGCGTGGAAGCTGCCGAAGTGCTTGGAGATGTTCTGGACGTTGATGCTCATGGTGAAACCTTCGCGCAGCGCGCTGCGGTGCGAGTGCCTTCGGGCGGCCGTGCGGCACTCATGTGGACGCTCCTGCGAGGGAGGTGTCGTTGCGGGGCCGCTCGGGCGGCCGTTCGGCCAGGGCCTTGAGTTCACGCTCCATGCGCCACTCGGCCACGGTCTTGATGACCAGGGTGACCAGCGCCAGCAGGGCCAGCAGCGAGGCCACGGCGAAGGCGGCCACCGACTGGTACTCGTTGTAGAGGACCTCCACGTGCAGCGGCATGGTGTTGGTCTGGCCGCGGATGTGGCCCGAGACCACCGAGACCGCGCCGAACTCGCCCATGGCGCGCGCGTTGCACAGGATCACGCCGTAGATCAGACCCCACTTGATGTTGGGCAGTGTGACGTGCCAGAAGGTCTGCCAGCCGGTGGCGCCCAGCACCTGCGCGGCCTGTTCCTCGTCGTTGCCCTGGGCCTGCATCAGCGGGATGAGCTCGCGCGCGATGAAGGGGAAGGTGACGAAGACGGTGGCCAGGATGATGCCGGGCACGGCGAACACGATCTTGATGTCGTGCTCGGCCAGCCAGGGGCCGAGCCAGCCCTGCGCGCCGAAGACCAGCACATAGATCAGGCCCGCCACCACCGGCGAGACGGAGAACGGCAGGTCGATCAGCGTGGTGAGGAAGGCCTTGCCGCGGAACTCGAACTTGGCCACGGCCCAGGCCGCGGCCACGCCGAACACCAGGTTCAGCGGCACCGCGATCGCGGCCGTGAGCAGCGTCAGGCGGATGGCGGCCCAGGCGTCGGGCTCCTTCAGCGCTTCCCAGTAGGCCTCCCAGCCCTTGCGCAGCGCCTCGGTGAACACCGCGGCCAGCGGCAGCACCAGGAACAGCGCCATGAACGCCAGGGCGATGCCGATCAGCGTGCGGCGCACCCAGGGCGCCTCGGTACGGGCCAGGCTCATTCGAAAACCTCCGCGCTGCGCGCTGCGGTGCGAGCGCCCTTCGGAACGGCCGTGCGTGCGCTCATGCCATCGCCCCCCCGGAGCGCTTTCGCTGCCAGGCTTGCAGGGCGTTGATGACCAGCAGCAGCACGAAGGAGATGCCCAGCATCACCGAGGCCACGGCGGTGGCGCCCGCGTAGTCGTACTGCTCCAGCTTGGCGATGATGATCAGCGGCGTGATCTCCGACACCATGGGCATGTTGCCGGCGATGAAGATCACCGAGCCGTACTCGCCCACGGCGCGCGCGAAGGCCATGGCGAAGCCCGTGAGCAGCGCGGGTGCGATGCTCGGGAAGATCACGCGCGAGAAGGTCTGCCAGCGCGTGGCGCCCAGGCTGGAGGCGGCTTCCTCCAGCTCCTTCTCGGTGTCTTCCAGCACCGGCTGCACGGTGCGCACCACGAAGGGCAGGCCGATGAAGATGAGCGCGATGACCACGCCGTTGGGGTTGAACGCCAGCTGGATGCCCAGCGGCGCGACCACCTGGCCCACCCAGCCGTTGTCGGCCAGCAGCGCGGTGAGCGAGATGCCGGCCACGGCCGTGGGCAGGGCGAAGGGCAGGTCCACCAGGGCGTCGACGATCTTCTTGCCCGGGAAGCTGTAGCGCACCAGCACCCAGGCCACCAGCAGGCCGAACACCACGTTGACCAGTGCCGCGATCAGCGAGGCGCCGAAGCTCAGCCGGTAGGCGGCCAGCACGCGCGGCGAGGCCACGGCGTCCCAGAACTGCGCCCAGCTCATGGAGAAGGTCTTGAAGACCAGGGCCGAGAGCGGAATCAGCACGATCAGGCTCAGGTAGAGCAGGGTGTAGCCCAGGGTGATGTTGAAGCCCGGCAGCACGCGGCGCGTGGGGCGCCGCGCGCCGGGGGCTGCCTGCAGGGGCAGCGTGGCGGCGGTCATGGTTCAGCGGGCCGTGTAGATCTGGTCGAACTGGCCGCCGTCGTTGAAGTGCACCTTCTGCGCGTCGGCGAAGGAGCCGAAGTACTGCTCGACGGTGAACAGCTTGATGGGCTTGAAGACGTCGGCGTGCTTCTTGAGCACCGCTTCCGAGCGCGGCCGGATGTTGTGTCGGGCCGCGATCTCCTGGCCCTGCTCGCTGTAGAGGAAGTCGAGGTAGGCCTTGGCCTGGGCGGCCGTGCCCTTCTTGTTCACCGTGCGCTCGACGATGGCCACCGGGTTCTCGGCCACGACGCTCGCGCTCGGGTGCACGGCGTCCACCTTGCCGGCACCGAACTCCTTGTTCACCGACACCACCTCGGACTCGAAGGTGATCAGCACGTCGCCGATGTTGCGTTGCAGGAAGACGCCGGTGGCGTCGCGCCCGCCGCGCGCCAGCACGGGCACGTTGGCGTAGAGCTTCTTCACGAACTCGGCGGCCTGCGCGTCGCTGCCGCCCTTGGCGCGCACCTGGCCCCAGGCGGCCAGGTAGGCGTAGCGGCCGTTGCCGCCGGTCTTGGGGTTGACCACCACGACCTGCACGCCGGGCTTGATGAGGTCGTCCCAGTCCTTGATGTTCTTGGGGTTGCCGTTGCGCACCAGGAACAGCATGGTGGAGGTGGTGGGCGCGGCGTTGTGCGGGAACTTCTGGCGCCAGTCCTTGGCGACCACGCCCTTGTCGGCCAGGAAGTCCACGTCGGTGGTGGTGTTCATGGTGACCACGTCGGCCTCCAGGCCGTCGGCCACGGCGCGCGCCTGGGCGCTGGAGCCGGCGTGCGACTGGTTCACCACCACGGCCTTGCCGGCCTTCTTCTGCTGTTCGACGAAGGCGCTGTTGATGTCCTTGTAGAACTCGCGCGCCACGTCGTAGGAGACGTTGAGCAGCGGGGTGGTCTGGGCCGAGGCCAGCGTGCTCAGGGCCAGGCCCAGGGCGGCGGCGGTGGTGCGCAGTGCGGTTGTCATGGTCGAAAACTCGGGGCGTTTGGGAAGCGGGAAGGGCATTCTGGAAGTGCTCTTCACAAATACAAACGACAGTTTTCTTGTTTCTTTATGCCGTTGCGGCATGTAGACCCGGCCGGGCCCGCGCGACCGGGTTCTTGTGGGCTCATACCTTGATGGCGTAGGCCGGCAGCGGGCCGGCGGCCGGCTCGGGCGCGTCCCCGTGGAAGCACGCCTCGAAGGCAGTGGGCGGACCGCTGACCCCCGACAGCGCCTCATCGCCCTCGCGCCCGTAAGACCAGAGATCGATGGGATCCGCCTCGTCGTCCGCCGGCCGGAAGACCGGCGGGCCATCGACCAGCGCGTCCCACCAGGGTTCGGGCTGGGCGCGTTCCTGTTGGACGGCCTGTATCAGGCGTTCGGCCAGTTCGGCACAGTCGCGCAGCCGCCGCCGCATCCAGCGGTCGGACCATCGCCCCTTCTCTTGCTCGTCGGCCAGGGCGAGCTGGCCCAACCGGCAGGTGTCCTGCAGCTCCCGCAGGCAGCGGATCAGGCAGTCGGCGGTGTCCGGGTCGTCTTCGCCGCCGCCCTGGTAGCGCTCGGGCCAGGCGATGCCCAGGCCGTCGGGGCGCAGCGGCAAGCCGCTCAGCAGGGGCTGGAGCAGGTCGCGCCGCAGCTGGGCGAGCGCTTTGGCGTCGCCGCGCTGTGCATGGCGCTCCAGGGCCTGGAGCGCTTGCCCGGGGGTGGCGAGGGACTTGCGCCCGAAGCCGCGCGCGAGGCGTCCCACGCGGTTGTGGTCCCTTCGCAGCTGCGCCTTGCCGGCGTGTTTGACGGCGTCGATCAGGTCGGCGAGATGGGCGAAGGGCGTGGGCGCCTGGGCCGCCTGCGTGCGCAGCACCGGCACCGGGGCGTGGTGGCCGTCGAGCGGCGCGCTCGGGTCCGACGGAAACAGCCGCAGGCCGATGGTGCCCGTGGCCACGGCGCGCACCAGCTGGCCGTGCTGCGCCCGCGTCCGGACCCAGGCCGCCTGGCGCAGCGCACGCAAGGTGTCGGGCGCCACACCGGCGTCCAGCAGGGCCCGTTCGGCGTCGCACAGCGGCGGCGCGCCGCCGGGGGCCTGGCTGGCCTGCAGTCCCACTTCGTACAGCTGGCCCTGCAGCCAGTCGAGGCTTAGGTAGGTGTTGTGGCGCAGCGCCTGCCGCTGGGCCTCGTTCAGCGGCGCGTCGGCACCGAGGCGGCCGGCGTACAGCTCGCTGGCCTTGAAGCCGTCCGCATCGCGCAAGGCCCTGGCTTCCCGGTCGCGCCGGCGCATGCGCTGCTTGTCCGCCGCCAGATAGGCTTGGTACTTGGCGAGGTGCGTGAGCAGGAAGAGGCCCAGCGCGGAGCCGACGACGGCGGCCGGGATCGCCCCATAGGAACCGGTGCCCGCCGCCATCGCGGCCAGGCCCAACAGGCTGAGCAGAAAGTTGACCAGGTTGAACTTGCCCCGGAACTTGCGGGCCCAGGCCACGCGCTTGGCCTGGTTCGTGCGCTGAATGGCCTTGGCCAGCTGCCGGGCCAGGTTGCGGCGCACCTGCAGGGCCTGCTTCACCTGCTCGGGGTCGGCGCCGGGGTTGACGCCGTCGGGGGACAGGCCCCACACCACGCGCTCGAAGGCCTGCAGCTTGGCGAGGCGGGCGGCCCGCGCCTTGCCCATGCGCTTCTGGCCGCCCACGCGGTCCCAGTTCGCGGTGAGCAGATGGGCCAGCGCCAGCAGCACCGCCACCGGCGGCACGGCCTGGCCCACGGTGTCCAGGGCCGCGCCGCTGGTGAGCAGGTGGGGCAGCAGCGTGGCGAGCGCGCTGAACAGCTGGAAAGGGACCTTGGCGCCCTGCAGCGCGCCGTCGCGCAGGAAGGCGATCTGCTCGTCGCTGAGGCCGGCGAGCAGGTCGAGGGGGTGGCTCAGGCCTTCGCGCATGCGCTCGAACAGCGGCACCCGCGACGCGGCGTCGAAGGCATCGATGCGCGCCTGCAAGGCGTCGCGCTGCCGCTCGGCGTGGTCGGCCAGGCCTTGGCGCCGCTCGTCCGGGTAGGCCAGGGCCTGCTGGCGCAGGCGCAGGGCCTCGTCGGCGCTCACCAGGTGGTCGAGGTGCAGCTGGCGCCGCTCAATGGCCCGCTCGCGCTCCGGGCCCAGCAGATAGGCCTTCTCGAAGCCCTTCAACAGGCCGGTCAGCGCGTCCACGTTGAATTGCGCGAGGTCGCGTGTGGCCCGCAGCCGCGGGTCAGGGCCGTGGCGCAGCTGGTCGTTCAGCTGGTGCAGCAGGAGGTGCTGCGCGCCCAGCAGCGCCTCGAACGCCTGGTACTGCTGGTGGGCCTCGCGCCAGGCATGCAGGGTCAGGCCCGTGTCGACGAGGGAGCACAGCAGGTTGAAGAGGCCGCCCGCGAACAGCGTGGCGGGCAGCGCGTCGCCGCCGGCGTCGTCGGTGAAGGCGTTCGCCAGGCCGGTGCCGCTGGTGGCGCCCGCCCCCGTCGCCCAGCCGGCGCAGACCGCGGCCAGGAGGTCGGGCCTGTCCAGCAGGCCGGGGGCGACGTACGCAGCGCCGACGACCGGGGCGTCCACGGGCGGCGCCGCCCGCACGCCCTGGCGCGGCGACAGGCGGGGGCTGCCGGGCGCCGACGGCTGGCGCGACGAGCGCTGATCGTGCAGCTGCCGCAGGTTGTTCTGGGCGTGCGATGGGCTGCCGGGGTGCTGGAGCGTGCGCGGGCTGCGCGGCGCCAAGCCGCTGCCGCCGTCCGGCAAGGGGTGGATGGGGGGGCGTTCGACCCGGGCTTTGCGGGGGGAAGGCGGCCGGCGGATCCAGCTCAGGGACAGTGACTGCACGGGGTCGTTCCTTCCTGTGTCGTGTCCGCTCGGCGCGGGGCGGGGCCGGGGTCCATGGCCCAGCCCTTGTAGGTGTCGGGATAGGCGTGGCTGCGACCGATCTCGACGTCTTCCAGCACCGCGAGCGCGTCGGGCGCGCGCCCGGCCAGCGAGCGGTGCAAACCGATCAGGTAAGTGGCGATGGCCCGGCGCTGGTTGCCGCAGGCGCGCACCGGCGGGGCCGGGTGCCCGTCGCCCGCGCACAGCAGCAAGACCTTGCCCTTGCCATTGACCAGGGACACCGTGTCGCAGGGGATCAGGGGCGTGTCGCGCCAGGTGAGGGCGCGGGCGTCGAACAGCACCGTGGGGGCCGGTCGCACACCGGTGCGCGCGCATTCGCGTTCGAAGGCCGCGATCACCAGCGGGTGGGTCAGGAAGAAAGTCGGCGTCCGCCCGGCCTTGGCCAGCAGATCGTCCAGGTCGTCGGGCGTGGGCGGGCCGGACAGTGGGAACAGCACCTGGGTGGGGGGCACGCGCGAGAGCCAGCCGTGCCGGGGGTTGTGGATGAGGTCGTTCGTGCGCCAGGCCTCGACCGCGTCGATCGCCCGGCGCAGCGGCGCCTGGGCGTCCGCCGCCAGCGGGGTGGATGTCCGTCCGCTCGACATGGCCAGTTCAAAAGGGTTTGGTAATGAAATAGGCTTACGAATGGGCGCACTCTAGGTGCGCCGGCCCGTTTCACCAACCAATGTTTGGTTGTGTGCTCATGACAGAAATGTCTGAGCGGCCGTGTCGGGCGCGGGGCTGGCGCCGACAGGGTGTCGCCGGCCCGGGCCGGCGCTGCTGCGGCGCGCGTCAGCTCGCCGCTTCGATGATGCGGATGTCGCGTTCCGCGCCCTGGCCCAGGGCCTGCAGGGCGGCCTGGTAACCCGGGCTGTCGTGCGCCGCGATGGCCTGCGCCACGCTGTCGAACTCGATCAGCACGGCGCGCTGGTGCGGGGCCGCTTCGTACACCTGGGCGGGCATGCCGCGCGCCAGGAAACGGGCGCCGGCCGCCTGCAGGGCGGGCAGGGCCAACTCGGCGTACTTGGCCAGCGCGGCGGGGTCGGTGATCGAGCGGTAGGTGGCCATCCAGTAAGCCTTGGGCATGGGGGGAGTCTCCTCGGTGGTCGGTTGGGGGAAGCCGTTGACGGCGCGGCGATTGTCGCCCGCAGGTCCAGGCCCCCTCGAGACCGCCCCAGGACCCGGCGACGCCCCGGGGGGCTGTGACGGCGTCGGGCGGCGCTTATTTCCTGGTGTAGATCTGGTCGAACGAGGCGCCGTCGGCGAAATGCGCCTTCGCGGCCTTGTCCCAGCCGCCGAAGGCCTGGTCGATGGTGAACAGGTTGAGTTTGGGCAGCTGCTTGGCGTACTTGGCCTGGGCCTTCGTCGAGACCGGGCGGTAGAAGTTTTTGCCGATGATGTCCTGCGCCTCTTCGGTGTAGAGGTACTCGAGGTAGGCCTGGGCCACGGCGCGCGTGCCCTTCTTGTCCACGTTCTTGTCGACCACGGTCACCGCGGGCTCGGCCAGGATGGACAGCGAGGGGTAGACGAAGTCGAACCTGGCGCCGAACTCCTTCTCGAGCAGGTAGGCCTCGTTCTCCCAGGCGATCAGCACGTCGCCCTGGTTGCGCTGCGCGAAGGTGATGGTCGAGCCGCGCGCGCCGGTGTCGAGCACCGGCACGTTGTTGTAGAGCCGGGCGACGAAGTCCTTGGCCTGGGCGTCACCGCCGAACTGGCGCTTGGCGAACTCCCACGCGGCCAGGTAATTCCAGCGCGCGCCGCCCGAGGTTTTGGGGTTGGGGGTGATGACCTTCACGTCGGGGCGCACCAGGTCGTCCCAGTCCTTGATGTTCTTGGGGTTGCCCTGGCGCACCGCGAGCACGATGGTCGAGGTGTAGGGCGAGCTGTTGTGCGGCAGGCGCTTCTGCCAGTCCTTGGGGATCCACTGGCCGTGGGCGTGCAGCGCATCGGTGTCGCCGGCCAGGGCCAGCGTGGCCACGTCGGCGTCGAGGCCGTCGATGATGGAGCGGGCCTGTTTGCCCGAGCCGCCATGCGACTGTTTGATCGTCACCTCCTGGCCGGTCTTGGCCTTCCAGTGCTTGGTGAAGGCCTGGTTGATCTCGACGTAGAGCTCGCGCGTGGGGTCGTAGCTCACATTGAGCAGGGTCACGGGCGCGGGGGCCTGGGCCTGGGCGGCGCCCACGCTCAGGGCGAGGGCGGCGGCGCCCAGGGTGGTCAGCAGGTGGCGGCGGGTGGTCATGGGTCGTTCCTTCTTCGGAGGGCGGTGCTGTGAGACAGCGAGGCCGCGATGTTCCCGGGAACGCCTCCAGGAAGGAACGAATACGTTTTTGGTTGTTTATGACGAAAACATCTATGGCCACCGCTTGCGGAGGCTCAGCCACGCAGCGGGAACCCCTGCGCCAGCGCCTCGCGCAGCCAGGCCACGAACACCGACACCGCGCGGGGCACGTGGCTCGCGTAGGGACGGATGGCGTAGAGGTGGTCGCTGAAGGTGCCCACCGACGCCCAGTCCGCCAGCACCTCCACCAGCTTGCCCGCGCGCAGGGCGGCCTGGGCGCTGAAGTCGGGCACCAGCGCGATGCCCAGGCCCGCGATCGCGGCGTCGCGCAGGGCCTCGCTGTTGTTGGCGGCGAAGGGCCCCGCCACCGGCACGGTGAAGCGCTGGGCGGGCGCCTGGCGGCGCGCCTCGCCGGCCGGCTGGAAGTGCCAGGCCGGCGTGTCCTGCGCGCGCGGGTAGTGCAGGCAATCGTGGCCGGCCAGGTCCTGCGGCGCGGCGGGCGTGCCGCGGCGGCGCAGGTAGGCGCGGCTGGCCACCAGCACCGAGCGCGTGCGGCACAGGGTCCAGGCCACGTGCGTGTCGGGTGGCGCGGCGGTGTGGCGGATGGCGAGGTCGAAGCCCTCGGTGGCCAGCGAGCTCAGGCGGTCCGACAGATCGAGCTCGACGCGGATGCCGGGGTGTTCGCGCAGGAAATCGGCGATGCGCGGCACCAGCTGCTGGCGCGCGAAGGCCACCGGCGCGGTCACGCGCACCCGGCCCGCGGGCACCTCGGCCAGGTCGCGCACGCTGGCGAAGCCCTGGGCGATGCGCTCGAAGGGCTCGCGCAGGCCGTCCACCAGGCGCTGGCCGGCCTCGGTGAGACGCACGCTGCGCGTGGTGCGCTGCACCAGGGGCACGCCAGCCGCACGCTCCAGTTCGCTGATGTGCTGGCTCATGGCGGCCTTGCTCACGCCCAGGCGCTGCGCCGCTGCCGTGTAGCTGCCGTGCTGCGCCAGCACCGTGAGCCAGTGCAGGTGGGACCAGAGGTGTTCGGCTTTTTCCAGACTCATGCGGCGATTGTTCACCATGGCAAACAAAACGTTCAAGCCCAGGGCCTAGGCGCGGCCGGGCCCTCTGCCTAGACTGGACCGCTTCTTCACCGCCCACGCCCCGCCGCCATGACCACGAACCCCAGCGCCATCACCCACTTCATCGGCGGCCGCGCCGCCGCCGGCACGTCCGCGCGTGTGCAGGACGTGACCAATCCCGCCACCGGCGCGGTCACCGGCCGCGTGGCCCTGGCCAACGCCGCCGATGTGGACGCCGCCGTGGCCGCCGCCCAGGCCGCCTTCCCGGCCTGGGCCGACACGCCGCCCATCCGCCGCGCGCGCGTGATGTTCAAGTTCCTCGAACTGGTGAACCAGCACAAGGACGAGCTCGCGCGCCTCATCACGGCCGAGCACGGCAAGGTGTTCACCGACGCCCAGGGCGAGGTGGCGCGCGGCATCGACATCATCGAATTCGCCTGCGGCATCCCGCAACTGCTCAAGGGCGACTTCACCGACCAGGTCTCCACGGGCATGGACAACTGGACCCTGCGCCAGCCGCTGGGCGTGGTCGCGGGCATCACCCCCTTCAACTTCCCGGTGATGGTGCCCATGTGGATGTTCCCGGTGGCCATCGCCGCGGGCAACAGCTTCGTGCTCAAGCCCAGCCCCATCGACCCCTCGGCTTCGCTCTTCATGGGCGAGCTGCTCCAGCAGGCCGGCCTGCCCGACGGCGTCTACAACGTGGTGCAGGGCGACAAGGAGGCGGTGGACGCGCTGCTGGTGCACCCCGACGTGAAGGCCATCAGCTTCGTCGGCTCCACGCCCATCGCGAATTACATCTACGAGACCGGCGCCCGCCACGGCAAGCGCGTGCAGGCCCTGGGCGGCGCCAAGAACCACATGGTGGTGATGCCCGACGCCGATCTCGACCAGGCGGTGGACGCGCTCATCGGCGCGGCCTACGGCAGCGCGGGCGAGCGCTGCATGGCCATCAGCGTGGCCGTGCTGGTGGGCGACGTGGCCGACCAGATCATGCCGAAGCTGGTCGAGCGCACGAAGGCGCTCAAGGTGCTGGACGGCATGAACCTCGCGGCCGAGATGGGCCCCATCGTCACGGCCGCCGCGCACCAACGCATCAGCGGCTACATCGACGCGGGCGTGAAGGAGGGTGCCCAGCTGCTGGTGGATGGCCGGGGCTTTACCGGCGCCGCGGCGGGCAAGGGCTGCGAGCAGGGCTTCTGGATGGGCGGCACGCTGTTCGACCACGTGGGCACCGACATGCGCATCTACAAGGAAGAAATCTTCGGCCCGGTGCTCAGCTGCGTGCGCGTGCCCGACTTCGCGCAGGCGGTTGAGATCATCAACCGGCACGAATTCGGCAACGGCGTCTCCTGCTTCACGCGCGACGGCAACGTGGCGCGCGAGTTCGCGCGCCGCATCCAGGTGGGCATGGTGGGCATCAACGTGCCGATCCCCGTGCCCATGGCCTGGCATGGCTTCGGCGGCTGGAAGAAGAGCCTGTTCGGCGACATGCACGCCTACGGCGAGGAGGGCGTGCGCTTCTATACCAGGCAGAAGTCGATCATGCAGCGCTGGCCCGAGAGCATCGGCAAGGGCGCCGAGTTCGTGATGCCCACCGCGAAGTAAACGGCCATGAGCGGCGACACCGGCTTCGACTTCATCGTCATCGGCGCCGGCACGGCGGGCTGCCTGCTCGCCAACCGCCTGAGCGCCGACCCCACGAAGCGCGTGCTGCTGGTGGAGGCCGGCCGCAAGGACGACTACCACTGGATCCACATCCCGGTGGGCTACCTCTACTGCATCGGCAACCCGCGCACCGACTGGTGCTACCAGACCGAGCCCGACCCCGGCCTCAACGGCCGGCGCCTGCGCTACCCGCGCGGCAAGACCCTGGGCGGCTGCTCCAGCATCAACGGCATGATCTACATGCGCGGCCAGCGGCGCGACTACGAGCACTGGGCCGAGGCCACGGGCGACGACGCCTGGCGCTGGGACGCCTGCCTGCCCGATTTCATGGCGCACGAAGACCACCACCGCCTGGACGCCACGCAAGAAGAGGCCTTCGCCGCCCTGCACGGCCATCGCCGGCGCGGCAGCACCGGCGAGTGGCGCGTGGAAAAGCAGCGCCTGCGCTGGGACATCCTCGACGCCTTTGCCCGGGCCGCGCAGCAGGCCGGCGTGCCCGCCACGGCCGATTTCAACGGCGGCGACAACGAGGGCGTGGGCTATTTCGAGGTGAACCAGAAGGCCGGCTGGCGCTGGAACGCGTCCAAGGCCTTCCTGCGCCCGGTGCAGCACCGGCCCAACCTCACGGTGTGGACCGAAACCCTGACCGAGCGCCTGCTGTTCCAGCGCGGGGCCGACGGCGCGCTGCGCTGCACCGGCGCCGAGCTGCGCCGGGGCGGCGAGCGGGTCCGCGTGGGCGCCGCGCGCGAGCTGGTGCTGAGCGCCGGCAGCGTGGGCTCGCCCGCGCTGCTGCAGCGCTCGGGCCTGGGCCCGGCCGGGCTGCTGCGCCAGCACGGCGTCGAGGTGCTGCACGAACTGCCCGGCGTGGGCGAGAACCTGCAGGACCACCTGCAGATCCGCGCCGTCTATAAGGTGCAGGGCGCGCCCACGCTCAACGTGCTGGCCAACTCGCTGTGGGGCAAGGCGCGCATCGGCCTGCAGTACGCGCTGTCGCGCAGCGGGCCCATGAGCATGTCGCCCAGCCAGCTCGGCGCCTTCACGCGCAGCGATCCTTCGCAGCCGCACGCCAACCTGGAGTACCACGTGCAGCCGCTGAGCCTGGACGCCTTCGGCGAGCCGCTGCACGCTTTCCCGGCCTTCACCGCGAGCGTGTGCAACCTCAACCCCACCAGCCGGGGCCACGTGCGCATCACCGGCGCCGACCCCGAGGCCGCACCGGCCATCGCGCCGCTGTACCTCGCCACCGAGGAGGACCGCCGCGTGGCCGCCGACAGCCTGCGCGTGACGCGGCGCATCGTGGCCCAGCCCGCGCTGGCGAAGTACCGGCCCGAGGAGTTCAAGCCCGGGACGATGTACCAGAGCGACGAGGAGCTCGCGCGCCTGGCCGGCGACATCGCCAGCACCATCTTCCACCCCGTGGGCACCACCAAGATGGGCCGCACGGACGACGACAGCGCCGTGGTCGACAGCCACCTGCGCGTGCGCGGCGTGGCCGGCCTGCGCGTGGTGGACGCGGGTGTGATGCCCACCATCACCAGTGGCAACACCAACAGCCCCACGCTGATGATCGCGGAGAAGGCCGCGCGCTGGATCCGCGAAGGCGCCTGAGTCCGACGGCGGCGGACCGGCTGCGCCTCAGCGCAAACCGCCCACGTACTTGTGGGGCTGCTCGCCCGAGGGCGCCGGGCCGGGCGCGGCGCGCAGCGCCTCCGCCGCCACGTCCAGCAGCGTCTTGCGCGGCGCCGCGCCCATGGCCACGATGGCAGCCTCCAGCTTGTCGGCCCAGGGCAGCAGATCCGCGTGGCCCTCGGCGGCGGCCCGCTCGCGCGTGAAGCGCACGATGGCGCGCGCGTACTCGGCGTTGGTGGCCAGCCATTCGGTGTCGATGACCCGGCCGGTCTTGCGCCGCAGCTGCACGTGCAGGTGCGCCGCGATGGCGAACAGCTCGCTGCTGCCGCTCACCCGCCCAGCCTCTCGTTGTGCAGGGCGGCGTCCAGGCCCTGGCGCTCGGCGTCGGCGCCCACGCGCAGGCCGGCGAAGCGCGAGACGATGAACAGCACCACGGTGGTCATCACCAGGCTGTAGCCCAGCACCGCCACGCAGGCGATGAGTTGGGTGAGCAGGCTGCCCTGCTGGCCCGAGATGGCCGGGTCGGCCAGCGCGCCGGTGAGCAGCGCGCCCACCAGCCCGCCCACGCCGTGCACGCCGAAGACGTCGAGCGAGTCGTCGGCGCGCAGCAGGCGCTTGAGCCCCGTGGCGCCCCAGTAGCAGGCGAAGCCCGCCGCCACGCCGATGAGCAGGGCCGCGCGCGGGCCGACGAAGCCGGCGGCCGGTGTGATGGCCACCAGCCCCGCCACCACGCCCGAGCACAGGCCCAGAAGGGTGGCGCGCCGGCGCGCCGCGTACTCGGCCAGCATCCAGGCCAGGGCGCCGGCCGCCGCGGCGATGTGCGTCACCACCATCGCCAGGCCCGCACGGCCGTCCGCTGCCAGGGCCGAGCCACCGTTGAAGCCGAACCAGCCCACCCACAGCAGGCCGGTGCCGGCCATGGTGAGGCCCAGGTTGAAGGGCAGGAAGGGCTCGCGCCCATAACCCTGGCGCGGACCCAGCGCGTAGGCGCAGACCAGGGCGGCCGCGCCGGCGTTGATGTGCACCACGGCACCGCCGGCGAAGTCCAGCGCACCGAGCTGGGCCAGCCAGCCCCCGGGTTCCCAGACCCAGTGCGCGATCGGCGCATAGACCAGCAGCAGCCACAGGCCGGCGAAACCGAGCAGGGCACCGAACTTCATGCGCTCCACCAAGGCGCCCACCACCAGGGCGCAGGTGATGACGGCGAAGCTGAGCTGGAACAGGGCGAACACCGACTCCGGCAGCCGCGGCGCGAGGTGGCTCACCGCCACCTGCCCGTCCGGGCCGAAGTAGCCCAGCCCCGCAAAGCCGGCGCGCGAGAGCCCGCCGATGAAGCCCCCCAGCTCGCCACCGGGCGTAAAAGCCAGTGAGTAAGCGATCGCAAACCACAGAACGCTCACCAGCGCGGCGATCGCCATCACGCTGGCCATGGTGTTGAGGGCGTTGAAGCGGCGCACCATGCCGCCGTAGAACAGGCCGATGCCCGGCAAGGTCATGAGCAGCACCAGGGCGGTGCTCACCATGACCCAGGCGGTGTCGGCGCCCGAGAGGCTGTCCAAGGCCGCCAGGGCGGGGCCGCTGATGTCTTCTGGCATGGCTGTAGTCCCAGGTGGTGGTGGGCGGCGTTTTGCATTTCCTGTGCCAGCGGTCGCGGGGAAGCAAGGGAAAGCCCCGATGCACCCGGGCGGTGCAAGCGACTACAGTCTCCGAGTTGCCTGGTGCTCCCTAGGGGTATCCGGGTCGTTGGAGACCGAGGAGACAACCCATACCGGCACTGCCGGACGTGCCGCACCGGCGCACTACACGACTGGAAGAGCCGACCCAAAAGGTCGGCTTTTTCTTTTGGTGGTTTTGCTTTTAATTCAATAATTCTTGTATTATTGAAAGATGGACGAGCCCACCGCCATTCAATGCCTCGCCGCGCTGGCCCACGAGCACCGCCTGCGCGTATTCCGCGCCTTGGTCGCGGCCGGCGACCAAGGCCTCACGCCCGGCGCCATGACCGAGCGGTTCGACATCGCCGCCACCAAGCTGTCCTTTCACCTCAAGGAGCTGGCGAACGCCGGCCTGGTGACGCAGCAGCGCGAGGGGCGCAACCTCATCTACCGCGCGGTCTACGCGCACATGAACGGCCTGCTGGCCTACCTCACCGAGAACTGCTGCCAGGGCGCGCCATGCGCCGTGGACGGCCCGTCCTGCGCTTGCTGATCGTTCACCGCCATGACCTCACCCGCTCCCCTGAACGTGCTCTTCCTGTGCACGCACAACGCCGCCCGCAGCATCCTGGCGGAGGCCACGCTCAACCACCTCGGCAAGGGCCGCTTCCAGGCCTATTCGGCGGGCAGCCGCCCGCGCGACAACCAGCAGCCCCACCCCTTGGCCCTGGAGGTGCTGCGGCGCGCGGGCATCGCCACCGAGGGGCTGCGCAGCAAGGGCTGGGACGAATTCGGCCGTCCCGACGCGCCGCCCATGGACCTGGTCATCACCGTCTGTGACAACGCCGCGGGCGAAACCTGCCCCTACTGGCCCGGCCAGCCGGCGACGGCCCATTGGGGCTATGCCGACCCCTCTTCGGTGCAGGGGTCGCCCGAGCAGCGGCTCGACGCTTTCCGGCAGACCCTGCTGGCCATCCGCCGACGGCTTGAGCTGCTGGTCAATCTGCCCGCGAGCGCCCTGGACCGCCTGGCGCTGCAGGACTCGGCGCGCGCACTGGCCAAGGACTGAGCCCATGGCCCTGCAGGACAGCGCCCTGTCGGCGCCGCCGGGCGCCGCGCCCGCCATCGGTTTCTTCGAGCGCTACCTGAGCCTCTGGGTCGCGCTGTGCATCGTCGCCGGCGTGGCGCTCGGGCGGCTGCTGCCCGGTCTGTTCCAGGCCATCGCCGCGCTGGAGCTGGCCCGGGTGAACCTGGTGGTGGGCGCGCTCATCTGGGTGATGGTCGTCCCGATGCTGCTGAAGATCGACTTCGCCGCCCTGGGCCAGGTGCGCGCGCACGCGCGGGGCATCGGCGTCACCCTGTTCGTCAACTGGGCCGTCAAGCCCTTTTCCATGGCGCTGCTGGGCTGGTTGTTCATCCGCCACGCCTTCGCGCCCTGGCTGCCGCCGGACCAGCTCGACAGCTACGTGGCCGGCCTGATCCTCCTGGCGGCCGCGCCCTGTACGGCCATGGTGTTCGTGTGGAGCCAGCTCTGCCGCGGCGACCCGTACTTCACGCTGTCGCAGGTGGCGCTCAACGACGCCATCATGGTCGTGGCCTTCGCGCCCATCGTGGCGCTGCTGCTGGGGCTGTCGTCCATCACCGTGCCCTGGGACACGCTGCTCATCTCCGTGGGGCTGTACATCGTGGTGCCCGTGGCCCTGGCCCAGGTCTGGCGCCGGGCGCTGTGGCGGCGCGGCCAGGCCCGCTTCGAGGCGGTGGTGTCGCGGCTGGGGCCGCTGTCCATCGGCGCGCTGCTGCTCACGCTGGTGCTGCTGTTCGGCTTCCAGGGCGAGGCCCTGCTGGGGCAGCCCCTGGTCATCGCCCTGCTGGCGGTGCCCATCCTGGTCCAGGTGCTGCTCAACTCGGGGCTGGCCTACTGGCTCAACCGCCGGCTCGGCGTGGCGCACTGCGTGGCGGGACCGTCGGCGCTGATCGGCGCCAGCAACTTCTTTGAGTTGGCGGTGGCCACGGCCATCGGCCTGTTCGGCTTCCAGTCCGGCGCGGCGCTGGCCACCGTGGTGGGCGTGCTGATCGAGGTGCCGGTGATGTTGGCCGTGGTGGCCGCCGTGAACCGCAGCCAGGCCTGGTACGAGCGGGGCGCGGCGGGGCGGCGCGGCGCCTGAGCGCGGGCGGCGACAATCGCCGCCGTTATGGAACTGCTGCTCGTCTCGGCCGCCTCGCTGCTGGCCGGCTTCGTGGACTCGATCGTGGGCGGGGGCGGGCTGATCCTCGTGCCCGCGATGTTCGCGGTCTTTCCCCACACCCACCCGGCCACGCTGTTCGGCATCAACAAGGGCGCGGCCGTGCTGGGCACGGCGGCGGCCACGGTGCAGTACGCGCGGCGCGTGGACATGCCCTGGCGCGCGCTGCTGCCGGCGGCGGCCATGGCCTTCGCCGGCGCCATGGCGGGGGCCTGGACGGTCACCGTGGTTTCGCCCGACTTCCTGCGCCGCGCGTTGCCCTTCGTGCTGGGCGCGGTGCTGCTCTACACCCTGGCGCGCAAGGACCTGGGCCACGCGCACGACCCGGCCTTCGCCGGGCGCCGGCTGACGGCGGCGGCCTGCCTGATGGGCGCGGTCATCGGCTTCTACGACGGCTTCTTCGGCCCGGGCACCGGCAGCTTCTTCGTCTTCCTGTTCGTGCGCTGGCTGGGCTTCGACTTCCTGCACGCCAGCGCCAGCGCCAAGCTGCTGAACACGGCGTCCAACCTGGCGGCGCTGCTGCTGTTCGCGCTCAAAGGCCATGTGTGGTGGCACTACGCCCTGGTGATGGCCCTGGCCAATGTGGTGGGCAGCCTGGCTGGCACCCGGCTGGCCCTCAAGCACGGCAGCGGCTTCGTGCGCTGGGTGTTCATCGGGGTGGTGGGGGCGCTGATCCTCAAGACCACCTGGGACGCCTGGCTGCGCTAGCGGCCCGGCCCGGTCCTTGGTGCATCTGCACTATTCGCGTGCTGGGAAACCCTGCCTAGTATCAAGCTGGCCGCCCGTGCGCCGATGCCAAGGCCAGGGCGGGTTGGTCCGCCTTCGACGATGGAGATCCTGTCCGCCATGCAACACGCCCGCCTCCCGCGCCTTCTGCTTGCCTGCCTGACCGCCACGCTGCTGTGGACGGGCGCCGCCACCGCCCAGGGCCTGCCACCGACCGTCGAGGCCGATCGCCAGCTGCAACTGGCCTCCGGCGAAATGGAGAAGGAGGACAAAGGCGGCAAGGCCGACTGGCCCAAGGCGGCCGCCGCGCTCAAGGCCGCCGAGGCCACCGGCGTGCCCATGCCGGCCAACTTTGACTACCACTACGGCCGCGCCCTGCAGGCCACGGGCCAGCACGCCGCCGCCCTGGAGCGCCTGGAGCGCTACCTGCGGGTGCACGGCACCAAGGGCAAGTACTACAGCCAGGCGCTGCAGCTCTACACCAGCGCCCAGGCGGGCAAGGCCACGGCCGACGAAGCCGCGCGCCAGCGCGCCGCGCTCGATGCGGCCTGGGTGGACGTGAAGACCACCTGGTGGAACACCGACGACCTGGACGACGGCTGCGAGCGCGCCGAGGCCCGCATCGAGCGCTACGCGCCCAGTGCGCGCAACCTCGACTGCTCGTGCCAGACGGGCTTCATCAACCACCCCGCCTGGCGCGACCACCAGGAGATCACCTGCACGGTGACCTGGCAGGGCAACCTGCTGCAGGAAAAGCGCGAATCCTTCTCTGGCGAGCGCAAGTACCGGACCCATTCGGGCAGCGGGTCGGTGCTCGAAGGCATGAGGTCGCGGCAGCAATGAGCGGCGGGCCCATGGGGCGCCGCGGGCGCCGGTTCGCCCTCGGCGCGGCGCTGGCGGGCCTGGCGCTGCTGGGGCTGGGCGGCGCGCCGGCCCGGGCGGCCGATATCGGCGGCCAGGGCACGCTGCGCCCCGGCGGCGGCCTGGCCCGGGTGGAGTGCTTCAAGAGCGCGACCCCGGACGTGCCCGAGGTCTGCGGCATCCACGAGGTCCGCTGGAAGCTCACGACGCTGATGGGCGAGCCGGTGGCCAACGCCGGGCTCGTGTGGACCATCAGCTCGGTGAAGATCCGCGTGGGCAAGGAGGTCCGGGGCTTTCCCGTGGAGCTGCTGCCCGCGCCGCTGGAGCTGGCCGCCCGGCGCAGCGAGCTCATGGTCTACGGCCTGGGCCTCTTCATCGGCAAGGGCGGGGCGATCTTGGCCGTCGATCTGGACACGGGCGCGCCCGTGCGGCCCGATGGCAAGGTCTCGTTCAACGTGCCGGGCAGCCCCGACTGGTCGCGCTTCATCATCAGCGGCGGCTCCAGCCGGCTCCCGAGCGGTGATCTCACCATGGGGCAGCAGGGCTGGTGCGCCCGGGAGGGGCGAAGCCACCTGTCGCCGGCCGACGCGAAGGACGCCATGCGCGGGGGCATCCAGCTGACGGAGCTGATCATCTGCCCGCGCAGCTCGGCCAGCGCCAGCGCGCTGGCGAGCGCCTTGCAGGATTTCTGCGAGAAGACGCCGCAGTCGGCGTACTGCGAGAAGAAGCCGAAGCCGGACAAACCCGATCTGGCCCACGCCGATGCCCTGGACAAGGCGGCCGACGCCCCCGACGTGCGCCGTGTGCACGCGCGCCTGGTCGAGGCCTTCCGCCAGGCGTCCGAGGCGGCCTGCCGCCAGGAGCTGGCGCCCGTGCAGGCCTGCCGGCGCCAGCAATGCCCCGACCCGCAGGGCCCCGACGAGGCCCGCTGCAAGGCGATGCCGGGCCGACCGTGGCGCGACATCGGCCCCTTGCTGACGCGCGTGGACAACTCGCCCTGCGACGCGCGCTGCGAACGCGAACGCGAGCGCAACCGCGAGGAAGCGCGCCGGGCGCGCGAGCGCGAGGCGCGCGAATTCGAGGCCAGGGAAGCGGCCTGGGAGTCACAGTGGGGCGAGCTGTCCCGCCAGTGCCAGGCCAACCGGGAAGCCCGCGCGGCCCAGGCGCGCTGCGTGCAGGCCTCGGAAAGCCGCTGCAACCCGGGCGGGCTCACGCCCCAGACCTGCCTGGACCGGCGCATGGCCGGCGCGCCCACGTCCGCCGCGGCGCAGGCGGTGTTCGACCAGCAGACGCAGGAGCGCCGCCGCGTCGACGAGCGCCCGCGCTTCCTGGACTGAGGCGGGGGGCCCGCCCTGGCGGGCCGGGTTGGCGCCCGCGCCGCTGGCGCGGCCTCAGGGCGCCGTGGCCGCGGGCACTTCGGGTGGCCAGACCACGTCGCTCACGCGCCGCGGCGTGCCGATGGGCGGGCCACCCCCGCCGGCCTGAAGGGCGGCGATGTCCTGCTCGCTCGGGTACTGGCCGAGCAACAGGTAGTCGAACACGCGGCGCGCGATGGGCGCGGCCGCGGCGGCGCCGAAGCCGGCGTTCTCCACGATCACCGCCAGCGCCACGCGCGGCTCGTCGGCCGGCGCGAAGGCGAGGTAGAGCGAGTGGTCGCGCTGGTGCTCTTCGAGCTTGCGGGCGTCGTAGCGCTCGCGCTGGCCGATGGTGACGGCCTGCGCCGTGCCGGTCTTGCCGCCGCTGGTGTAGCCGGCGCCCGAGAACACGCGCGCCGAGGTGCCCTCGGTGGTGACGGCCTGCATGGCGCTGAGCACCACGCGCACGTGCTCGGGCTTGAAGTTCAGGTTCTCGGTTGGCGCCGTGGGCAGCGGCTCGACCTGGCCGGTGAGCGGGTTGCGCCGCGCCAGCGACAGGTGCGGCGCGCGCTTGATGCCACCGTTGGCCAGGGTGGCCATGGCGTTGGCCATCTGCAGCATGGTGAAGTTGTTGTAGCCCTGGCCGATGCCCAGCGAAACGGTCTCGCCCGCGTACCAGCGCTGGGCCTCGGGGCGCTTGTAGGTGTCGCGCTTCCATTGCTGGCTGGGCAGCACGCCGCGCACCTCGCCTTTGAGGTCGATGCCCGTGAGCTGGCCGATGCCCAGGGGCTTCATGAAGTCGTGGATGGCGTCCACGCCCATCTCGTTGGCCAGCGAATAGAAGTAAACGTTGCTCGACTTGATGATGGCGCGGCGCATGTCCACCGCGCCCAGGCCGCCGTCGCCGTGGCTGCGGAAGCGGTGGTTGCCCAGCATCCAGTAGCCGGGGTCGTTGATGGCGGTCTCGGCCTTGCGCGCGCCGGTCTCCAGCGCGGCCATGGCCATGAAGGGCTTGTAGGTGGAGCCCGGCGGGTAGGTGCCGCGCAGGGCCCGGTTGAGCAGCGGCTTGTCGATGGACTCGTTGAGCGCGCGCCAGTTGTCCACGTCGATGCCCTCGACGAAGAGGTTGGGGTCGAAGGTGGGCTTGGAGACCAGGGCCAGCACCTCGCCGTTGCGCGGGTCGATCGCCACCAGGGCGCCCCGGCGCTCGCCGTACAGCGTCTCGACCAGGTTCTGCAGCTTGGCGTCGATGGTGAGCACGACGGTGTCGCCCGGCGTGGGCGGCGTGGCCGCAAGCGAGCGCACCGCGCGCCCGCCGGCCGAGGTCTCCACCCGCTCGAAGCCGGTGGTGCCGTGCAGGGTCTGCTCGTGCTGCTGCTCGGCGCCGAGCTTGCCGATGTACTCGGTGCCGCGGTAGTTGGCCTGGTCTTCCTCGGGCCAGTCGGCGATGAGCTCCTTCTCGCGCTGGTTGATGCGGCCGATGTAGCCGATCACGTGGCTGGCGGTTTCGCCGATGGGGTAGTGGCGCAGCAGCCGCGCGCGCACCTCCACACCGGGGAAGCGGTAGCGCTGGGCCGTGAAGCGCGCCACCTCCTCGTCGCTCAGCCGGGTGCGGATGGGCAGGGAGTCGAAGCGGTGCGATTCCTCCAGCAGCTTGCGAAAGCGCCGCTCGTCGCGCGGGGAGATGTCCACCAGCTCGCGCAGGCCGGTGATGGTCTCGTCGAGGTCCTCGACCTGCGAGCGCGTGATCTCCAGCGTGTAGGCCGAGTAGTTGCTGGCCAGCACGCGGCCCTCGCGGTCGACGATCTGGCCCCGGTTGGGCACCACCGGCAGCACCGCCGTGCGGTTGCTCTCGGCCTGGGCCATGAACTCCTCGTGCCGGGTCACCTGCAGCCAGGTCATGCGCGCCACGATCAGGCCGAAGGCGAACAGCACCGTCAGCGCGATCACGATCACGCGCTGGCGGAACTGCCAGATGTCCGCGTCGACGTTGCGCAACTCCGTCATGGCCGAGCCTTCGGGGTCAGAGGGGGCGGTTGTCGTCCGGGTCGGGTGCGCGGCGCTGGGGGGCCAGCAGCATCACCGTCACCACGGGCCAGAGCATGGCCTCGAACAGCGGCGAAAGGAAGTAGGGCCAGCCCGGGAAGCTGCCGCCGGCCAGCAGGCGCACCACCATGCCGATGAGGTGTGCCGCCACGAACAGCGGCAGCACCTGCAGCGACTGCGCCGGCACCGGGAACCACAGCAGCCGCCGGTGCATGGCCACGGCGCCGAAGGCCATGACGGTGTAGGACAAGGCGTGCTGGCCGAGCAGGGCGCCCTGGTGCACGTCCATGACCAGGCCGAAGAAGAAGGCCGTGCCCACGCCGATGCGCAGCGGCTGGTGCACGCACCAGAACACCAGGCTGAGCGCGAGCAGGTCGGGCACCCAGGCGGCGCGGCCGAACAGGCCCATGTTGAGCAGCATGTTCAGCGCCAGCGCGCAGATCAGGCTGAACCAGATGAAGACGGGGTTGGCGGGCAGCAGCAGCTGCTGGCCAGGGCGCATGATCATGGCCGGGCCCCCTGACGGCCGGGCCGGCCGGCGGCCTTGGCGCCCGGCACGGGACCGGGCTGGGTGGCGTCCGCGGCGGGTGCGGCCACGGGGGGCGGCGGCAGCTGCGCGCCCGCGGGCTCCAGCACCAGCACGTGCAGCGCGCCGTCCATGCGGGCCAGGGCCTCGGCGCGGATGCGCATGAAGGACGAGCCGCTCTGGCGCTCCACGGTGGTGACGCGCGCCACCGGCAGGCCGGGTGGGTACACCGCATCCACGCCGCTGGTGGTGAGCAGGTCGCCTTCGCGGATGTCGGTCTCGGCCAGGGTGTAGCGCAGTTCCAGGCCGTCGCCGTCGCTGGCCGGCTGGCCGTAGGCCACGCTGCGCACCCCGGAGCGCACGTCGAGCACGGGGATGGCTTGGTCGCGGTCCACCAGCAGGCTGACCTCGGCGATCAGCGGGTACACGCGCGTCACCTGGCCCAGCACCCCCGACTCGTCGATCACCGGCGCTCCGGCCACCACGCCATGCGTCTGGCCGCGGTCGATGACCACGCGGCGCGAGTAGGGGTCGGCGGCGTCGTAGACCACCTGGGCGCCGATCGCCCCGGCCTTCACGCGCTCGCGCATGGACAGCAGTTCGCGCAGGCGCTGGTTTTCATTCATCAGCTGGTCCACCTGCAGGCTGCGCGCGGCCTGATCGGCCAGGCGGCGCACGGCGTCGGCCTCGTTCTGCTGGGCCGTGTGCAGGCTGGTGACATAGCCGCCGGCCGCGCCCACCAGCTGCACGGGCTGCAGCACCGCCCACTGCACGGGGTACAGCGCCGTGGCCAGCGCCGCGCGCACGGGCTGCGCCACGCGAAAGCGCAGGTCGGCCACCATCAGGAACAGCGCCACGGCGCTGAACACGATCAGCTTGGACAGGGCCGAGGGGCCCTGCTTGAAGAACGGCGGTGGGGTGCGGTCCAGCGTGCCCAGTGGCATGGCGGCTCGCCGCGCGGAACGCGGCCCTTATTCGCTGGTGAAGATCGTGCCCAGGCGCTCCATGCGCTCCAGGGCCATGCCGCAGCCGCGCACCACGCAGGTCAGGGGCTCCTCGGCCACCAGCACCGGCAGGCCGGTTTCTTCGGCCAGCAGGCGGTCCAGGTCGCGCAGCAGGGCGCCGCCGCCGGTGAGCATCATGCCGCGCTCGGCGATGTCGGCGCCGAGCTCGGGTGGGGTCTGCTCCAGCGCGTTCTTGACCGCGCTGACGATTTGGTTGAGCGGTTCGGTGAGGGCTTCCAGCACCTCGTTGGAGCTGATGGTGAAGCTGCGCGGCACGCCCTCGGAGAGGTTGCGGCCCTTGACCTCCATCTCGCGCACTTCGGAGCCCGGGAAGGCCGAGCCGATTTCCTTCTTGATGGCCTCGGCCGTGGGTTCGCCGATGAGCATGCCGTAGTTGCGGCGGATGTAGGCAATGATGGCGTCGTCGAACTTGTCGCCGCCCACGCGCACGCTGCCTTTGTAGACCATGCCGCCCAGGCTGATGACGCCCACCTCGGTGGTGCCACCGCCGATGTCGACCACCATGGAGCCCGAGGCGTCGGAGACCGGCAGGCCGGCGCCGATGGCCGCGGCCATGGGTTCCTCGATCAGGTAGACCTCGCTGGCGCCCGCGCCCAGGGCCGATTCGCGGATGGCGCGGCGCTCCACCTGGGTGGAGCCGCAGGGCACGCAGATGATGATGCGCGGGCTCGGCTTGAACATCGAGCGCGGGTGCACCATCTTGATGAACTGCTTGAGCATCTGCTCGGTGACGGTGAAGTCGGCGATCACGCCGTCCTTCATCGGGCGGATGGCCTCGATGTTGCCGGGCACCTTGCCGAGCATGGCCTTGGCTTCGCGGCCCACCGCCTGGATGGTCTTCTTGCCCTGGGGACCGCCTTCGTGGCGGATGGACACGACCGAGGGCTCGTCGAGCACGATGCCCTTGTTGCGCACGTAGATGAGGGTGTTGGCGGTGCCGAGGTCGATGGCCAGGTCGGTCGAGAAACTCCGACGGAACGCTTCAAACATGGTGGGTGAATCCTGTGGGATGCGTCAGCTCACGCGCACGCGTGCAGCCGGGGGTGGGGCCGGGGTCGGACCGGGGCATCGGGGCTAAGTGATTGATTCGGTGGCGAAAACCGGGCCCAAAGGCCGGCTCCGCTGAACGCAGGATAATACCCGAACGCCTGTGTACAACCGCATCAAAACAGGCCTGTTTGCCCCTCAAACGGGCCGTTTTGCATCCGGTTGCAGGCCCGAGCCGCCCTGGCGGCGCGGGTCCCCTCATCCCCCAGCACCATGTCCCTGACCCTCAACGACATCGGGCGCATCGCCCACCTGGCGCGCCTGGAACTCGACGCCGAGCACAGCGAGCGCCTGCTTGGCCAGCTCAACGGCTTCTTCGACATCGTCGAGCGCATGAAGGCCGTCGACACCGCCGGCGTCGAGCCCCTGGCCCATCCCACCGCCGTGATGGAGGACGTGGCCCTGCGCCTGCGCCCCGACGTGGTGAGCGAGCCGAACGCGCGCGAGGCCAACCAGAAGAGCGCCCCGGCCGTGGAAAACGGCCTGTTCCTGGTGCCGAAGGTGATCGAATGAGCGCGCCGGATCTGCACCAGATGGGCGTGGCCGAGCTGGCCCAGGCCATTGCCGACAAAAAGACCAGCAGCACCGAGGCGACGCGGCACCTGCTGGCGCGCGCGAAACAGCACGAGGCCCTGGGCGCCTACCTGGCGGTCAACGAAGAGGTCTCGCTGGCCCAGGCCCGGGCCGCCGACGCGCGCATCGCCGCCGGCGAGCGCACGCCGCTGCTGGGCGTGCCGATCGCGCACAAGGACATCTTCGTCACGCGCGACTTTCCCACCACCGCCGGCTCGAAGATGCTGGCGGGCTACCGCAGCCCCTTCGACGCCACCGTGGTGGCCCGGCTCGGGCAGCAGGGCGCGGTGACCCTGGGCAAGCTCAACTGCGACGAGTTCGCCATGGGCTCGGGCAACGACAACTCCGCCTTCGGCCCCGCGCGCAACCCCTGGGACCCGGCCCGCGTGCCGGGCGGCTCGTCGGGCGGCTCCGCCGCGGTCGTGGCCGCGCGCCTGGCGCCCGCCGTCACCGGCACCGACACCGGCGGCTCCATCCGTCAGCCCGCCGGCTTCTGCGGCGTGACCGGCATCAAGCCCACCTATGGCCGCTGCTCGCGCTACGGCATGGTGGCCTTTGCGTCCAGCCTGGACCAGGCCGGCCCCATGGCGCGCAGCGCGGCCGATTGCGCCACCCTGCTCACGGCCATGGCCGGGCCCGACATCGACCGCGATTCCACCAGCCTGGACCACCCGGCCGAGGACTACGGCCGCCTGCTGGGCACGGCCTGGGGCGAAGGGCGCGACGGCGCCAGCGCCGCGCAGCCGCTCAAGGGCTTGCGCATCGGCATCCCCGAGGAATGGATGAACTGGGCAGACGACGCGCCGACCACGGACCAGCGCGTGTCCGGCGACGTCACCCTGCAGGTGTCGGGCGCGCTGAAGCAGCTCGAGGCGCTCGGCGCCAGCCTGCGCCGCATCCGCCTGCCCCGGACCGAGATGTCCATCCCGGCGTACTACATCATCGCGCCCGCCGAGGCGAGCTCGAACCTCAGCCGCTACGACGGCGTGAAGTTCGGCCACCGCGCCGCGAAGTACGACGACCTGCTCGACATGTACAAGAAGTCGCGCAGCGAGGCCTTCGGCGCCGAGGTGCAGCGGCGCATCATGATCGGCACCTATGTGCTGAGCCACGGCTACTACGACGCCTATTACCTCAAGGCCCAGCAGATCCGCCGCCTCATCGCGCAGGATTTCCGCGCCGCCTTCGCCGAGTGCGACCTGATCGCCGGGCCGGTTGCGCCCACGGTGGCCTGGAAGATCGGCGAACTGGCCGACGACCCGGTCGCCGCCTACCTGGCGGACATCTACACCCTGCCCGCCTCGCTCGCGGGCCTGCCGTGCATGAGCGTGCCGGCCGGGCTCGGCGCCACCAGCGGCCTGCCCGTCGGCCTGCAGCTCGTCGGCGACTACCTGAAGGAGGCCGAGCTGCTGCAGGTGGCGCACGCCCTCCAGCAGGCCACGGACTGGCACACGCACGCCCCCGCGGGGTACTGACCATGAGCAAAGCAAGCCCTTCCCTGCTGGTGCACGGCTACGAGGTCGTCATCGGCTTCGAGACGCACACCCAACTGGCCACGCGGTCCAAGATCTTCAGCCGCGCGGCCACCGCCTTCGGCGCCGAGCCCAACACCCAGGCCAGCGCGGTCGACCTGGCGCTGCCCGGCACCCTGCCCGTGATGAACCGCGAGGCCGTGGCCTGCGCCATCCGCCTGGGCCTGGCCGTGGGCGCGCACATCGCCGAGCGCAGCGTCTTCGCGCGCAAGAACTACTTCTACCCCGACCTGCCCAAGGGCTACCAGATCAGCCAGTACGAGATCCCGGTGGTGCAGGGCGGCGCGGTCAGCTTCTACCTGGGCGACGAAAAGAAAACCGTGCGCCTGGTGCGCGCGCACCTGGAGGAAGATGCCGGCAAGAGCCTGCACGAGGACTTCATCGGCCAGAGCGGGATCGACCTCAACCGCGCGGGCACGCCGCTGCTGGAGATCGTGACCGAACCCGACATCCGCTCCAGCGCCGAGGCCGTGGCCTACGCGAAGGAGCTGCACAAGATCGTCACCTGGATCGGCATCTGCGACGGCAACATGCAGGAGGGCTCGTTCCGCTGCGACGCCAACGTCTCGGTGCGCAAGCCCGGGGCGCCGCTGGGCACGCGCCGCGAGATCAAGAACCTGAACTCGTTCAAGTTCATGCAGCAGGCCATCGACTACGAGGTGCGCTGGCAGATCGAACAGATCGAAGACGGCCACGCCATCGAGCAGGCCACGGTGCTGTTCGACCCAGACACGGGCGAAACGCGCGCCATGCGTACCAAGGAGGACGCGGCCGACTACCGCTATTTCCCCGACCCCGACCTGCCGCCGCTGGTGGTGTCGCGCGACTGGGTGGCCGAGGTCAAGGCCGCCATGCCCGAGCTGCCGCGCGCCATGGCCGAGCGCTTCGTGCAGCAGTACGCTTTGCCCGAGTACGACGCCACCACGCTGACGCAAAGCCCGGCCATGGCGGCCTACTTCGAGGCCGCGGCCCAGGCCAGCGGCCAGGCCAAGATGGCCAGCAACTGGGTGATGGGCGAGGTCTCGCGCCGGCTCAACAACGAAGAGAAGGGCATCGCCGACGTGCCCGTGAGCGCGGCGCAGCTCGCCGCCCTGCTCCAGCGCATCGCCGACGGCACGGTGTCCAACAACGCGGCCAAGCAGGTGATGGATGCGCTGTGGACGGGCGAAGGCGCCGAGGTGGACGCGGTGATTGAGACCAAGGGCCTCAAGCAGGTCAGCGACAGCGGCGCGATCGAGAAGATCATCGACGAGGTGATGGCCGCCAACGCCGACATGGTGGCCCAGTTCCGCGCCGGCAAGGACAAGGCCTTCAACGCCCTGGTGGGCCAGGCCATGAAGGCCAGCAAGGGCAAGGCCAATCCGCAGCAGGTGAACGAGCTGCTGCGCCAGAAACTGGGGTGAGACCTCCCGCCGAGGCCACTGTGCGTGGCCGGGGGCGGTTCAGCGGCTCTGCGCGGCCCAGAGCTGCTTGAGCTTGGCCAGCTCTTCGTCGAAGCGCGCGTTCACGCGCTGCTTCTCCTGCGTCTGGTCGACCAGGAAGCGCTTCTGCACGTCCATCTGCTTGTCGTTGTCCTCGACCTTGCGCCGCAGCCACAGCGGGGCCTTGGTCAGGTCGCCCTGGTAGAACTCCAGCTCCTGCGCGATGCCCTTGCGTTGTTCGATCAGGGCCGCTTCGCGCTTGTGCACGGCGGCGATCACGTCGTCGATCTGCGCCAGCGCCTCCTGGCGCTCCTTGTCGTGCACGCCCTGGTTGGGGTAGCGGATCAGCAGCGCGCGCTCGCGCCGGCGCTCCTCCTGCACGCGGGCCTGCTCTTCCTGCTCGGCGCGGCGCTTGGCCTCGACCTTCTCGCGCTCCTCGCGCGTGTAGCTGGGCGGGATCACCTCGCGCACGGTGCCGGTGCGGCCCAGGCGCTGCTGCTCGCGGTCCAGGCAGTCGACGATGGGGCGGTCGGAGGTGATGCGCCGGCCCTTGCTGTCGGTGCAGGTGTAGATGGACTGCGCGTTGTTCTGCGCTTGCGCGCCCAGCGACAGCAGCAGCAGGGCCGCCGCGCCAGCGAGTCGGGAGCGGCGGGGCAGGGGCATCGGCAGCGGCAGGCGGTTCATGGTGGTGGGGTGGGTCAGTTCACGCCGTAGCGGGCCCGGTAGGCCAGCACGCGGTCGCGGTGCGCCGCGACCTCGCCGCCCGCCTGGGCGGTCAGATACTGAAGCAAATCATCGAGCTTCGCAATCGAACAGACCTGCAGGCCGAGCTGGCGTTGCACGTACTGCACGGCACTGTGATCCACGTCGCGGACCACGCCGTCGGGGCCGGGCTCGGTGGCCTTCTCCTGGCGGTCCAGCGCAATGGCGACGGCGCTCGGCGTGGCGCCGGCGGCGCGGATCAGGGCGATGGACTCGCGCGCGGCCGTGCCGGCGCTCATCACGTCGTCGACGATCAGCACGCGGCCCTGCAGCGGCGCGCCCACCAGGGTACCGCCTTCGCCGTGGTCTTTGGCTTCCTTGCGGTTGTAGGCAAAGGGTACGTTGCGGCCCAGGCGGGCGAGCTCGATGGCCACCGCCGCGCCCAGCGGGATGCCCTTGTAGGCCGGGCCGAAGATCATGTCGAAGGCGACCCCGCTGTCGAGCAGCGCGCGTGCATAGAATGCCGCGAGCCGGCCCAGCTTGGCGCCGTCGTCGAACAGGCCGGCGTTGAAAAAATAGGGCGAAAGGCGCCCGGCCTTGGTCTTGAATTCGCCGAACTTCAGTGCGCCGGCCTCGACGCAGAACTTCACGAACGCCTGGGCCAGCGGCTCATCGGCCGCGCCTGCCATCACCATATGAGGACTTCCTTGTGTTCAATCTGACCAGCCTCAACCTCAACGGCATCCGCTCGGCCACCACCAAAGGCCTCGAAGACTGGCTGGCGAAAAGTGCGCCGGATTGTATTTGCATGCAGGAAGTGAAGGCCCAGGCGGCCGATGTGGCCGGTCGCTTCGAGGAACTGGCCGGGATGCGCGGCCACTTCCATTTCGCGCAGAAAAAGGGCTACGCGGGCACGGCTGTCTTCACGCGCCACGAGCCGAGCGCGGTGCTCACCGGCTTCGGTACGCACGAGTTCGACGACGAGGGCCGCTACACCGAACTGCGCTTCGACACGCCCAAGCGCAAGCTGTCGATCATCAGCGTGTACTTCCCCAGCGGCTCGTCCGGCCCCGAGCGGCAGGAATCCAAGTACCGCTTCCTGGCGGCCTTCTTCCCGCACCTGGTGACGCTCAAGTCCCAGCGCGAATTCATCCTCTGCGGTGACGTGAACATCGCGCACACGCAGAACGACCTGAAGAACTGGCGCAGCAACCAGAAGAACAGCGGCTTCCTGCCCGAGGAGCGGGCCTGGATGACCCAGCTGTTCGCCGAGGTGGGCCTGATCGACGTCTACCGCCAGCTGCAGCCCGACACCACCGACGCCTGCTACACGTGGTGGAGCAACCGCGGCCAGGCCTGGGCCAACAACGTGGGGTGGCGACTGGACTACCACCTGGCCACGCCGGCGATGGCCGCGCACGCGCGCACCGAGGCCATCTACAAGGCGCAGCGCTTCTCGGACCACGCGCCGATCACCATCGGCTACGACTTCACACTCTGAGAGGGCCACCGCGCCCGGGCCGCCGGCCCGCGGTGCGCGCATGCCCCGATCAAAGACAAGCCACCCATGACCGACTTCCCCCTGCGCCTGGCCACGCGAAAGAACGGCACCCGCGACGGCGAACTCATGCTCGTCAGCCCCGACGCCCGGCGCTGGGCGCCGGCCGCGGGCCCCGCCCGCACCCTGCAAGCCCTGCTCGACGACTGGGCCGCCCTGGCCCCCGCGCTGGACCAGCAGCGGCGCGGGCTGGACGCCAGCGGCTGGGCCGCGGCGGCGCCGTTCGAGGCATCCGCCTGCATGGCCCCGCTGCCCCGCGCGTTCCAGTGGGCCGACGCCTCGGTCTACCGCAACCACGCCCGCCTGATCTACCAGTGGCGCCAGGAGCCTATTCCGCCGCGCTACGAGGAAGAACCCCTGGTCTACCAGGGCGGCTCGGACGGGATGATCGGTCCCGAAGACCCCATCGTCGCGGTCGACGAGGCGCACCAGATCGACCTGGAGGCGGAGATCGCCGTGGTGACGACGGACGTGCCCATGGGCACCACGGCGGCCCAGGCGGGCGGCTGCATCGCCCTGGTCGTGCTGCTCAACGACGTCTCGCTGCGTGGCCTCATTCCCAGCGAACTGGCCAAGGGTTTCGGCTTCTACCAGAGCAAGCCGGCCACCAGCTTCGCCCCCATTGCGCTGACCCCCGCGGCCCTGGGCGCCGCCTGGAAGGACGGCATGCCCGACCTGCGGGTGCGCATCCGCCTCAACGGCGACTGGTTCGGCGAGCCCGCGGCCAACGAGGACACGGTCTTCAACTTCCCGCAGATCATCGAGCACCTGGCGCGCACGCGCGACCTGGGCGCGGGCAGCATCGTCGGCGCCGGCACGATCAGCAACGCCGACCCGCACTCGGGCAGCGCCTGCATCACCGAGGCCCGCGTGCGGGCGCAGCTGGGTGGCGCGCCCGAGGCCGATCTGCCGCGCTACCTGCGCCACGGGGACCGCGTCACCATCGAGGCGGTTGGCGCGGACCCGTCCGACGCCCTGTTCGGCGTCATCGACCAGCGCGTCGACGTCCGAGGGAGGCGCTGAGCGATGCTGCGCTACCGCACCATTCCCGTCACCGCCTTTGCCCAGAACTGCTCCATCGTCTGGTGCGACGAGACGATGGAGGCCGCCGTCATCGACCCGGGCGGCGACCTGGACACACTGCTGGACGAGGCGCGGCGCCTGGGCGTCGCACTCAAGGCCATCTGGCTCACGCACGCGCACATCGACCACGCGGGCGCCACGGCCGAGCTGGCGCGGCGCCAGTCGCTGCCCATCGTGGGCCCGCACGAGGGCGACCGCTTCTGGATCGACGCCCTGCCGCAGCAGGGCGCGATGTTCGGCTTCCCGCCGGCCGAGACCTTCACGCCCACGCGCTGGCTGCACGATGGCGACACGGTGCGCATCGGCCGGTGTGAACTCGCGGTGCGCCACTGCCCGGGCCACACGCCGGGGCATGTGGTGTTCCATTCGAAGGACGCGCAGCGCGCCTTCGTGGGCGACGTGCTGTTCGTGGGCAGCATCGGCCGCACCGACTTCCCGGGCGGCAACCACGCGCAACTGCTGGCCAGCATCCGCGAGCGGCTCTGGCCCATGGGGGACGAGACGGTGTTCATCCCCGGGCACGGGCCCGAGGGCCGCTTCGGGCAGGAGCGGCGCTCCAACCCCTTCGTGGGCGAGCGGGCCTGAACCTCAGCCCTTGCGGGCCTGTTCGTACAGGCCCTGCACCTTGGGCACGTTGGCCTCGAGCTGGCGGATGCGCTCCGGGCCTGTCGGGTGGGTGGACAGGAAGCCCGGCGCCGCGCCGCCGCCGGCCGCGGCCATCTTCTGCCACAGCGTGACGGCCGCGCGCGGCTGGTAGGCCGAGCGCGCCGCGAGCTCCAGGCCCACCAGATCGGCCTCGGTTTCGTCGTCGCGGCTGTACTTCAGGCTCAGCAGCTGCGTGCCCAGGTTGGCCGCCACGTCGCCGAGCTGGCCCAGCCCCAGCAGCTGCGCGGCGATGGACAGCCCGATGCCGGTGGCGTTGGTCTTGGCCACGCGCGAGCGCGCGTGTTCGCGCAGGGCGTGCGCCATCTCGTGGCCCATGATCATCGCGGCCTCGTCGTCGCTGAGCTTGAGCTTGTCGAGGATGCCGGTGTAGAAGGCGATCTTGCCGCCGGGCATGCAGAAGGCGTTGATCTGCTCGCTGCGGATGAGGTTGACCTCCCACTGCCAGCGCGTGGCGCGCTTGTTCCACTGCG
>NZ_MKSS01000011.1:0-4304 GCF_001897365.1 Hydrogenophaga sp. 70-12 | reverse complement strand
CGCCTGTTGCAGGCCCTGGCGCAGCGGCCCGAGCTGGCCGACGTGGCCGGCAACCTGCAGCGCGAGGGCCTGCAGGCCTACCTGGAGGTGGACCGCGACGCCGCCGCCCGCCTGGGTCTGCGCATGAGCGACATCGCCTCCGCGCTGCAGAGCGCCTTCGGCCAGCGCCAGGTCAGCACCCTGTTCACGCACGCCAGCCAGTACCGCGTGGTGCTGGAGAGCGACGACGCGGCGCGCGGCGGCCTGCAGGCGCTGGAGGGCGTGTACGTGCGGCCCGCCGGCGGCGCGGCCGATGCGCGTCCGGTGCCGCTGTCCGCCGTGGCGCGCGCGGTGGAGCGGCGCGCGCCACTGGCCATCGAGCACCAGGGCCAGTTCCCGGCGGTCACCCTGTCCTTCAACCTCGCGCCCGGCCATTCGCTGGGCGAGGCCGTGGCCGCCATCGATGCCGTGCGGCGCCAGATCGAGCTGCCGATCGCCGTGGAGCTGGCCTTTCAGGGCGCGTCCGAGGGCTTCCGCAGCTCGCTCACCAACACGCTGTGGTTGATCCTGGCCGCCGTGGTGGTGATGTACCTGGTGCTGGGCATGCTCTACGAGAGCGCGGTGCACCCGCTGACCATCCTGTCCACGCTGCCCTCGGCCACGGTGGGCGCGCTGGCCGCGCTGCTGCTGGCGGGCCGCCCGCTGGACCTGATCGCGGTGATCGGCGTGGTGCTGCTGATCGGCCTGGTGAAGAAGAACGGGATCATGATGGTGGACTTCGCGCTCGACGCCCAGCGCCGCCTGGGCCTGTCGCCGCGCGAGGCGATCCACCGCGCCGCGCTGCTGCGCTTTCGCCCCATCCTCATGACCACGCTGGCCGCGCTGTTCGGTGCCGTGCCGCTGATGCTGGCCAGCGGCTCGGGCGCCGAGCTGCGCCAGCCGCTGGGCATCGTCATGGTGGGCGGCCTGGTCGTGAGCCAGGTGCTCACCCTGTTCACCACGCCGGTGGTCTACCTGGCCTTCGACCGCCTGGCGCGCCGCCGCGCCGCGCGCGCCCCGCTGGCCTGAACCGCCATGCACGCGCTGGCCCGCTTCTTCATCCGCCGCCCCGTGGGCAGCGCGATGCTGGCCGCCGCCATCGTGCTCGCCGGCCTGCTGGCCCTGCGGCTGCTGCCGGTGGCGCCGCTGCCGCGCGTGGACTTCCCCGTCATCCAGGTGCGCGCCAGCCTGCCCGGTGCCAGCCCCGAGAGCATGGCGTCCACCGTGGCCGCGCCACTGGAGCGCGCACTGGGCAGCATCGCGGGCGTCACCAGCATCCGCTCCAGCAGCAACCAGGGCAGCACCGGCGTGACGCTGCAGTTCGACCTGAACCGCGACATCGACGACGCGGCGCGCGAGGTGCAGGCCGCCATCAACGCGGTGCGCGGGCAACTGCCGTCCGGCATGGTGGGCAATCCCAGCTTCGTGAAAGTCAATCCCTCGCAGGCGCCCATCATGGCGCTGGCCCTGTCTTCGCCGCGGCTGCCCCCGTCGGCGCTGTACGACAACGCCTCCACCGTGCTGGCGCAGAAGCTCGCGCAGGTGGCGGGCGTGGGCGAGGTCACGGTGGACGGCTCCTCGCTGCCGGCGGTGCGCGTGCAGGTGCAGCCCCAGGCGCTGGCGCACCGCGGCCTGTCGCTGGACGACGTGCGCCGCGCGATCGCCGACGCCAACGCCTGGCGGCCCGTTGGCGCGGTGGAGCGTGACGCCTCGCGCTGGCAGATCGCGCTGCCGGCGCCGCTGCGCACGGCGGCCGATTTTTCGGTGCTGGTGGTGCGCAACGAAGGCGGCGCGCTGGTGCGCCTGGCCGACGTGGCCGAGGTCAGCGACTCGGTGGAGAACCGCTACACCGCCGGTTACCACAACAACCGCCCGGCCGTGGTGCTGCTGGTGAGCCGGCGGCCGGGCGCCAACATCGTGCAGACCGTCGACGCCATCCACGCGCAGCTGCCGCAGCTGCGCGCCCTGCTGCCGGCCGACACGCAGCTGAGCGTGGTGATGGACCGCTCGCCCGGCATCCGCGCCACGCTGCGCGAGGGCCGCTTCACCCTCGTCCTGAGCTGCCTGCTGGTGATGGCCGTGGTCTGGGCCTTCCTCGGCAGCCTGCGCACGGCGCTCATTCCCGCGCTGGCCCTGCCGGTGTCGCTGGTCGGCGCGCTGGCGGCCATGTGGTGGCTGGGCTTCTCGCTCAACAACCTGTCGGTGATGGCCTTGATCGTGGCCGCCGGCCTGGTGGTGGACGACGCCATCGTGGTGCTGGAGAACATCCAGCGCCACCTCGAGCGCGCGCGCGCCGCTCTGGCCGCCACCGGCCGGCGCGAGATCGGCCGGCGCACCGTCTGGCGCGCCGCCTTCACCGGCGCGGGCGAAGTCGGCTTCACCCTGCTCGCCATGAACGGCGCGCTGATCGTGGTCTTCGTCTCCACCCTGTTCATGGGCGGCGTGGTGGAGCGCCTGTTCCGCGAGTTCTCCCTCACCCTGGTGGCGGCCATGCTGATCTCGCTGGCCGTGTCGGTCACGCTCACGCCGGCGCTGTGCGCGCATGGCCTGCCGGCCGGCCCGCGCACGCGCGCGCCGGGCCCGCTGGCGCGCCTCATCGCCACCGCGCTGGCCGACGTGCAGGCCGGCTACGCGCGCAGCCTGGCCTTCGCGCTGCGCCACCACTGGCTCACCCTGCTGCTGCTCGTGGGCACGGTGGCGCTCAACGTCTGGCTCTACGTGGCCATCCCCAAGGGCATGCTGCCGCAGCAGGACACCGGCCAGCTCAGCGGCTTCGTGCGCGGCGACGACGGTTTCTCCTTCCAGGGCATGCAGCCCAAGGTGGAGGCCTACCGCCGCCTGCTGGTGGCCGACCCGGCCGTGGCCGACGTCACCGGTGTCAGCGGCGGGCGCACCGGCACCAGCAATTCCTGGTTCCGCATCCGCCTCAAGCCCCTGGCCGAGCGCGGCGAGCCGGCCTCGGCCGTGGTCGCGCGCCTGCGCGCCGCCGCGCCGCCCATCGCCGGCGGCATCCTGTTCGTGTCGGTCGACCAGGACATCCGGCTGGCCAGCGGCGGCGGCGACGGCGAGTACCTGTTCGTCATGCGCTCCGATTCGCTGGCCGACCTGCGCCAGTGGACGCGCCCGGTGGGCGAGGCGCTGCGCGCGTTGCCCGAGCTGGCCGGCGTGGACTTCGGCGCCGGCGAGGACGCGCAGCAGGTGGTGCTGCAGGTGGACCGCGAGGCCGCGCGCCGCCTGGGCGTGGGCATGGACACGGTGACCACCGCGCTCAACAACGCCTTCTCGCAGCGCCAGGTGGCCACGCTGTACGACGCCCTGAACCAGTACCGCGTGGTCATGGAGGCCGACCCGCGCGGCAACAGCGAGCCGAGCGCGCTGGAAGAGGTGCAACTGCTCAACGGCGCGGGCCAGCGCGTGCCGCTCAGCGCCATCGCCACCTGGCGCTATGGCCTCACGCGCGACCGCGTGCAGCACGACGCGCAGTTCGCCTCCGCCGGCATCAGCTACGGCCTGGCGCCGGGCGTGAGCCTGCAGCAGGCGCAGGCGGCCATCGAGCGCGCCGTCAACGGCCTGCTGCTGCCCACCAGCATCTCCACCGGCGAGCGCGCGGGCGACCCGAACAGCCTGCAGGCCACGCTCAAGCGCCAGCCCTGGCTGATCCTGGCCGTGCTGGTCACCGTCTACCTGGTGCTGGGCATGCTCTACGAAAGCCTGCTGCACCCGCTGACCATCCTGTCCACCCTGCCCTCGGCTGGCGTGGGCGCGCTGCTGGCGCTGCGGATCTCGGACACCGAGTTCAGCCTGATCGCGCTGCTGGGCCTGTTCCTGCTGATCGGCGTGGTGATGAAGAACGCCATATTGATGATCGACTTCGCCCTCGCCGCGCAGCGCCAGCGCGGCCTGGCGCCGCGCGACGCCATCCACGAGGCCGCGTTGCGCCGCCTGCGCCCCATCCTCATGACCAACCTGGCGGCGCTGTTGGGTGCGGTGCCGCTGGTGCTGGGCCTGGGCGAAGGCTCGGAACTGCGCCGCCCGCTGGGCATTGCCATCATCGGCGGCCTGGCCATGAGCCAGCTGCTCACGCTCTACACCACGCCCGTGGTCTACCTGATGCTGGAACGGCTGCGCGCGCGCCTGGGCCCACCCACCGCGCCCGCCGCCATCACCGCCTGACGCCATGCCCTTGTTGTTCCTGTCCGCTTCCTTGCCCCGCCGTCTCACGCTCGCGGCGCTGCCGCTGTTCCTGGCGGCCTGCGCCAGCGGCGGCCGCGAGGCGCCCGCGCCTC
>NZ_MKSS01000010.1:0-27791 GCF_001897365.1 Hydrogenophaga sp. 70-12 | reverse complement strand
TCGTTGGCGCCCCATCGCCCCCATGGCTAGCATCCGCGCCCATTCGAGAACGAGACGCCGTCCCCACGCCGCCAGCGCCGATGCCCCCGATCATTCTGCAAACCCACCACCTCACCAAAGCGTTCAAGGGCTTCGCCGCCGTGAGCGACGTGAACCTCAGCGTGCACGAGGGCAGCATCCACGCGCTCATCGGCCCCAATGGCGCGGGCAAGACGACCTGCTTCAACCTGCTCACCAAGTTCCTGGAGCCCAGCAGCGGCAGCATCTTTTTCCAGGGCCGTGACATCACCCGCGAGAAGCCCGCCGACATCGCTCGCCGCGGCGTCATCCGCTCGTTCCAGATCTCGGCCGTGTTCCCCCACCTCACGGTGCTGGAGAACGTGCGCCTGGGCCTGCAGCGCGCGCTGGGCAGCACCTACCACTTCTGGAAGCCCGAGCGCTCGCTGCACCACCTGCACGGCCGCGCCATGGAGCTGCTCGCCGAGGTGGGCCTCGAATCCTTCGCGCACGAGACCTGCGTGAACCTGTCCTACGGCCGCAAGCGGGCGCTGGAGATCGCCACCACACTGGCCATGGACCCCAAGCTCATGCTCCTGGACGAGCCCACGCAGGGCATGGGCCACGAAGACGTGCACCGCGTCACCGAACTCATCCGCCGCGTGGCGGTGGGACGCACCGTGCTCATGGTGGAGCACAACATGGCCGTGGTCTCCACCATCGCTGACACCATCACCGTGCTTCAGCGCGGCGCCGTGCTGGCCGAGGGCCGCTACGCCGAGGTATCCACCGACCCGCGCGTGCTGGAGGCCTACATGGGCGCCGAGGCGACGGCGCTCGAGGGAGCGCACTGATGGCTGCCGCGCTGCGCATCCGGGACCTGCACGCCTGGTACGGCGAATCGCACGTGCTGCACGGTGTGGAGATGGAGGTCCGCGAGGGCGAGGTCGTCACGCTGTTGGGGCGCAATGGCGCGGGCCGCACCTCGACGCTGCGCGCCATCATGGGCCTGACGGGTGCGCGCCAGGGCAGCATCCAGGTCTTCGGCCAGGAAACCATTGCCCTGCCCACTTTCCGCATCGCGCCGCTGGGCATCGGCTACTGCCCCGAGGAGCGCGGCATCTTTGCCAGCCTGTCGGTGGAGGAAAACCTGCTGCTGCCGCCCCGGCTCAAAGGGGGGCGGATCGGTGCGGGGGCCGCCATGAGCGAGGACGAGATCTACGCCATGTTCCCCAACCTCGCGGAGCGCCGCCAGAGTCCGGGCACGCGCCTGTCCGGCGGCGAGCAGCAGATGCTGGCCGTGGGCCGCATCCTGCGCACGGGCGCGCGGCTGCTGCTGCTCGACGAGATATCGGAAGGCCTGGCGCCGGTGATCGTGCAGGCGCTCGCCCAGATGATCCGCACCCTGAGGGCCAAGGGATACACCGTGCTCATGGTGGAGCAGAACTTCCGGTTCGCCGCGCCTCTGGCCGACCGCTTCTACGTGATGGAGCACGGCCGCGTGGTGGAGACCTTCGGCGCCACCGACCTCCAGGCCAAGATGCCGCTGCTCAACGAGCTGCTCGGCGTGTGAACCCCATGCCACTACTCGACATCCCCCTGCCCGTCCTGCTCAGCCAGTTGCTGCTGGGCCTGGTCAACGGCTCCTTCTACGCCATCCTCAGCCTGGGCCTGGCGGTCATCTTCGGTCTGCTGCACGTCATCAACTTCGCGCACGGCGCGCTGTTCATGCTGGGCGCGGTGCTCACCTGGATCGGCCTCAACCACTTCGGCATCAACTACTGGGCCATGCTGCTGCTGGCGCCGCTGCTGGTGGGGGCCTTCGGCATCGCCATCGAGCGCAGCTTGCTGCGCTGGATCTACCGGCTCGACCACCTGTACGGCATGTTGCTCACGCTGGGCATCACCCTGGTGCTGGAGGGCGTGCTGCGTGCCATCTTCGGTGCCTCGGGCCTGCCCTACAACGCGCCCGAAGCCCTGCAAGGCGCCACGCAGCTGGGTTTCATGTTTTTGCCCAATTACCGCATCTGGGTGGTGGTGGCCTCGCTCACGGTGTGCTTCGCCACCTGGTACCTCATCGAGCGCACGCGCCTGGGCGCCTACCTGCGCGCCGGCACCGAGAACCCCAAGCTCGTCGAGGCCTTCGGCATCAACGTGCCCCTGATGGTGATGCTCACCTACGCGTTCGGCGTGGGCCTGGCGGCCTTCGCGGGCGTGCTCGCGGCGCCAGTGATGCAGGTCTCGCCCCTCATGGGGCAGAACCTGATCATCGTGGTTTTCGCGGTGGTGGTGATCGGCGGCATGGGGTCGATCATGGGTGCCATCCTCACCGGGCTCGGCCTGGGCGTGCTCGAGGGCCTCACCAAGGTCGTGTACCCCGAGGCATCGGCCACCGTGGTCTTCGTGGTGATGGCGATCGTGCTGTTGCTGCGTCCCGCCGGCCTGTTCGGAAAGGAGCGTTGACATGAAGCGCCTGCCCACCATCGGCTATGGCCTGCTGCTCGCGGGCCTGTTGGCGGCCCCCTTCCTCGGGGCGTATCCCATCTTCCTCATGAAGCTGCTGTGCTTCGCGCTGTTCGCCTCGGCCTTTAACCTGCTGCTGGGCTACGCGGGCCTGCTGTCCTTCGGCCACGCGGCGTTCTTCGGCGGCTCGGCCTACGTGGCTGGCCTCGCCATGAAGGCCTGGGGCCTGCCGCCCGAGCTGGGTCTGCTCGCGGGCACCGCGGCCGGCGCGCTGCTGGGCTGGGTGTTCGGCGTGCTGGCCATCCGCCGCCAGGGGATCTACTTCTCGATGATCACGCTCGCGCTCGCGCAACTGGTGTACTTCGTGGCGGTGCAGATCCCGGCCACGGGCGGCGAGGACGGCCTTCAGGGCGTGCCGCGCGGCGTGCTGTTCGGCTTCATCGACTTGCGAGACGATCTGAACATGTACTACCTGACGGTGGCCATCGCGACCGGCGCCTTCCTGCTCATCGCGCGCGCCATCGCCTCGCCTTTCGGCCAGGTGCTCAAGGGCGTGCGCGAGAACGAGCCGCGCGCCACGTCGCTGGGCTACGACGCCGACCGCGTGAAGCTCATGGCCTTCGTGCTGTCGGCGGCGCTCGCGGGCCTGGCCGGTTCGCTCAAGACCCTGGTGCTCGGCTTCGCGTCGCTGACCGACGTGCACTGGCTGGCCTCGGGCCAGGTCATCCTCATGACGATGATCGGTGGGGTGGGCACGCTCACCGGCCCGCTCGTGGGCGCCAGCGCCATCCTGCTGCTCGAGGGCAAGCTCGGTCAGCTGGGCCAGGCGCTCACCCACCTGAGCGGCTGGAGCGGCTTTACCGCGCTGGGCGAGTCGGTCACCACCGCGATGGGCGTGCTGTTTATCTTCTCGGTGCTGTTGTTCCGAAAGGGCATCATGGGCTGGAAGTCATGAGCGCTCAGGCGCCACCGCCCCGCGGCCCACTGCCTCCCGAGGGGGCCCATCCGGCCAGGGCCGGCTCGGCGCCGGAACGCGTGCGGATGCCGGCGCTGCAGCACGCCCGCGCCGACGACGGCACGCGCATCGCCTTCAGCCTGCGCGAGGCCGCCCCCGGCCTGCCGCGCATCGCCTTCCTGCATTCCCTGGGCATGGACCACGCGCTGTGGGGCCCGGTGAGCGAGCGCCTGGCCGGTCTGGCCAGCCTGCTCTGCCTGGACATGCGCGGCCACGGCCGCTCCGACAAACCCCCGCCGCCTTACGGCACCGAGCGCCTGGCGCGCGACTTGCGCGACGTGCTCGACCACGTGGGCTGGGCGCGCACCGTGCTCGTCGGCGCCTCGCTCGGCGGCTGCGTGTCGCTGGACTTCGTGGCCCACCACGCCGAGCGCGTGCAAGCCTTGGGCCTGGTGGACAGCACCGCCTGGTACGGCCCCGACGCGGGCCTGAACTGGAACGCCCGCGCGCGCCGCGCCCGCGAGGAAGGCCTGGCGGCCATGATCCCCTTCCAGGAAACCCGCTGGTTCAGCGACGCATTTCGGGTCAGCCGGCCCGACGTGGTCGAGCGCTGCGTGCGCACCTTCCTGGGCAACGACGTGACCGCGTTCGCCGCGCTGTCGGAAATGCTGGGACGCTTCGACGGTCGCCACCTGTTGCCGCGCATCCGGGTGCCCACGTCCATCATCGTGGGCGAAGAGGACTTCGCCACGCCGGTGGCCATGTCGCAGGCGCTGCAGCGCGGCATCCGGGAGGCGCGCCTGACGGTGATCCCCGCTGCGCGGCATCTGGTGCAGATCGAGCGGCCCGACGCGGTGGCCGCGATGGTCATGCGCCTGCTGGAGCGGGTGACGACAAGCGCCTGAGCGCGGGCTGCGCGACAGCGCCAGGCAAGCGCCGGATTCCCCGCGGCTTCGGAAACCTCAGCGGAGGGCCGGTGGCCATGCCTGGCGATACGCTATATTCAGTCATATATAGCGATCGTGACCGAGGCTTCCGCATGCACCACCGCCTGACCCACACCCTGGCCGTCGTCCTCACCGCCGGCCTGTCCCTCGCCGCGCAAGCCGCCGACCTCACCGTCTCGGCCGCCGCCAGCCTGACGAACGCCTTCAAGGACATCGCGCCGCTGTTCGAGGCCGCCCACGCCGGCACCAAGGTGCAACTGAACTTCGCGGCCTCCGGCGTGCTGCTGCAGCAGATCGCCAAAGGCGCGCCGGTCGACGTGTTCGCCAGCGCCGACCAGGAAACCATGGACCGGGCGCAGGCCCAGAACCTCATCAAGCCCACGCAGCGCCGCGACTTCGTCTCCAACAGCCTGGTGGTCATCGTGCCCCAGGCCAGCGCCCTGCGGCCCCGGTCGGTGGCCGATCTCACTCGGCCGGAATACGCCCGCATCGCCATCGGCCTGCCCGCCAGCGTGCCCGTGGGCCGCTACACCAGGGACGTGCTCGAAGGGGCCGGCCTGTGGGGCGCCATCGAGTCCAAGATGGTGGGCGCCACCAACGTGCGCCAGGCGCTGGACTACGTGCAGCGCGGCGAGGTCGACGCGGGCTTTGTGTACGCCACCGACGCCGCGCTGATGGCCGACAAGGTCAAGGTGGCGCTGACCGTGCCCACGCCCAAGGCCATCCTCTACCCCGTGGCCCCGTTGCCCGCGGGGCCGAACGCCGCCATGGGCGAGAAGTTCGTCGACTTCCTGTTCACGCCGCCGGCCCAGGCGGTGCTGTCCAGGTACGGCTTCGGCAGACCCTGAACCCGCGCGTCGGTACCTGCCGTGGCCGAGGCCTGGACCCCCCTGCTGCTCACCTTGAAGGTGGCGGGTTGGGCCACCGCGCTCAACCTGTTCCTGGGCACGGCGGTGGGCTACGCGCTGGCGCGCCTTCGTTTCCCCGGCCGCGACGTGCTGGACGCCGCGCTCACCCTGCCCCTGGTGATGCCGCCCACCGTGCTGGGCTACTACCTGCTGGTGGTCATCGGCAGCCAGGGCGTGATCGGCGCCTGGCTGCTGCAGCACTTCGGCGTCCGGCTCATCTTCACGGTGGAGGCGGCCATCATCGCCGCCACCATCGTGGCCTTCCCGCTGGTGTTCAAGGCCGCGCGCGCCGCCTTCGAAACGGTGGACCCGCAGCTCGAGGACGCCGCGCGCACCCTGGGCCTCGGCGAATGGCCGATCTTCTTTCGCGTGACGCTGCCGCTGGCCTGGCGCGGCATCCTCGCCGGCCTGCTGCTGGCCTTTGCGCGCGCGCTGGGCGAGTTCGGCGCCACGCTCATGGTGGCGGGCAGCATCGTTGGCAAGACGCAGACGCTCTCCATCGCCGTCTACGAGGCGGTGCAGGCGGGGCAGGACGGCACGGCCAATGTCCTGGTGCTCGTCGCCTCGGCCGTGTGCGTGGCGGTGCTGCTGCTCGCCGGCCAGTTGGTGCCGGGCCGCGTGGCGTCGCGATGAGGGGCCGGCCTTGACCTGGGACATCACCCTGCGCAAGACCCTGCGGCAAGGCCACGCGCGCTTCGAGCTGGACCTGGCGTTCCGCTCGCCCGCGCCGCGCGTGGTGCTGTTTGGCCCCTCGGGCGCGGGCAAGACGCTGACGCTCAAGATGGTCGCGGGCATCCTGGCGCCCGAGGCGGGCCGCATCGCCATCGCCGGCCGCGTGCTGTTCGACAGCGAGCGCGGCGTGCGCAGCAGCGCGCAGCAGCGCCGCCTGGCCTACATGTTCCAGGACTACGCCCTGTTCCCGCACCTCACGGTGCGGCAGAACGTGGCCTTCGCGGCGCGGCGGGGCCTGCGCAACCCGGCCAAGGACGAAGCGAACGCCGACGTTGACCGCTGGCTCGCCAGCTTCGGCCTGAACGCCGTCGCTGGCCACCACCCGCACCAGATCTCGGGCGGCCAGCGCCAGCGCACGGCACTGGCGCGCGCCTTGGTGTCGCGGCCCGCGGCGCTGCTGCTGGACGAGCCCTTCGCCGCCCTGGACAAGGCCCTGCGGCAGCGCCTGCGCGACGAGCTCAAGGACCTGCAGACGGAATTGAAGCTGCCGCTGCTGCTGATCACCCACGACGAGCAGGACGTGCGCCACCTCGCCGAAGACGTGGTCTGCCTGGACGCCGGTCGCGTGGTGGCGTGTGCCGACGCCCTGAAGGGCGGCTGATATCCTCGCCGCCAGCGAGATGGCAGCAGGAGCGGCCCCGATGGCGACGACGAAAATCAAGCGCAGAAGCAAAAACCCGCTGGAGGTGCACGGCGCGCTCTGGTTGTCGTCCGGTGGCGCCAGCCTGGCCGGCCATGGCCGCGTCGAACTGCTGCGCGCCGTGGCCGAGCACGGCTCCATCACTCGCGCCGCCAAGGCCTTCGGCATGAGCTACAAGGCCGCCTGGGACGCCATCGACACCATGAACCAGCGCGCCAGCGCGCCGGTGGTGGAGCGCGTGATTGGCGGCAAGGGCGGCGGCGCCACGCGGCTCACCGACTTCGGCCAGCGCCTCATCGACCGCTACGAGCTGGTGCACGCGGTGCACCAGCGCTTCCTGCGCCTGATCGAACAGGACGCCATGGACCTGGACCAGGAGTTCTCGCTGCTGAAGGTACTGAATATGAAGACCAGCGCGCGCAACCAGTGGTTGGGCACCGTCGCGGCCGTGCGGGCCGGCGCGGTGAACGACGACATCGAACTGAGCCTGCCCGGCGGCCTGCGCCTGTCGGCCATCGTCACGCGCGGCAGCACCGAATCGCTGGCGCTGCGCCCGCAGATGGCGGTGATCGCCCTGGTGAAGTCCTCGGCCGTGCTGCTGGCGGTGGACCTGGCCGGCGCGCGCGTGTCGGCGCGCAACCGCTTCCCCGGCCGCGTGCTGTCGGTGACGCCCGGGGCGGTGAACGCCGAGGTGCTGCTGCGCTGCGACGGCGGCCTGGAGGTGGTGGCCGTGGTGCCGCAGGCCGCCGTGGCCGAGTTGGGCCTGGCGCCGGGCGCCGAGGCCACGGCGCTGATCAAGGCCTCGGACGTGATCCTGGCGGTGGTGAGCTGAAGGCCCGCCCCCGCCAGACGCCGTTCAGATCCCCACCACCGACACCGCCTTGGTGTTGAGGTAGGCCTCCATCGCCTCGGGACCGCCCTCGGTGCCGTAGCCCGAGTCCTTGATGCCGCCGAAGGGCAGCTCGGCCGAGGGCGTGGCCGGCTGGTTGATCCACACCATGCCCGCTTCCACTCGGTTGGCCAGCAGCTGCACGTTCTTGTAAGAGCGCGTGAAGGCGTAGGCCGCCAGTCCATACGGCAGGCGGTTGGCTTCGGCGATCGCCTCCTCCAGCCGGTCGAAGGCGCGGATGCCCGCGATCGGGCCGAAGGGTTCGTTGTTGAAGAGGTCGGCCTCCAGCGGCACCGAGCGGATGATGGTGGGCGCGAAGAAGTTGCCGGCCTCGCCCACGCGCTCGCCGCCCGTGAGGACCTCGGCGCCATGCTCGGCCGCGTCCTTCACCACCTGGGCCATGGCCGTCACGCGGCGCGCATTGGCCAACGGCCCCAGCGTGGTGCCCTCGGCCAGGCCGTCGCCCAGCTTGAGGCCCTGCGCGTGCTGCGTGAGCGCGCGCGAGAAGTCCTCCACCAGGCTGCTGTGCACCAGGAAGCGCGTGGGCGAGATGCAGACCTGGCCCGCATTGCGGAACTTGGCCGCGCCCGCGGCCTTTACGGCCAGCGCCACGTCGGCGTCCTCGGCCACGATCACCGGCGCATGGCCGCCCAGTTCCATGGTCACGCGCTTCATGTGCCGCCCGGCCAGGGCCGCGAGCTGCTTGCCCACCGCGGTGGAGCCGGTGAAGGTGACCTTGCGGATCACGGGGTGCGGGATCAGGTGACCGGAGATCTCGGCCGGGTCGCCGAACACCAGGCCCACCACCCCAGGCGGCAGGCCGGCGTCGACGAAACAGCGCAGCAGCGCGGCTGGCGACGCGGGGGTTTCCTCGGGCGCCTTGCACAGGAAGGAGCAGCCCGTGGCCAGGGCCGCGCCCATCTTGCGCACGATCTGGTTGACCGGGAAGTTCCAGGGCGTGAAGGCCGCCACCGGGCCCACGGGCTCCTTGATGACCATCTGCTGCGCGGCCGTGTTGCGGCCCGGCACCAGGCGCCCGTAGACGCGGCGGCCCTCGTCGGCGAACCAGTCGAGGATGTCCGCGCCGGCGAGGACCTCGCCCCGGGCCTCGGCCAGCGGCTTGCCCTGCTCCTGCGTGAGCACGCGCGCGATGTCGCTGGCGCGTTCGCGCAGCAGCGCGGTGGCGCGGCGCATCAGGGCCGCGCGTTCGTAAACCGACGTGTCGCGCCAGGTCTCGAAGCCCTTCTGCGCGGCCGCCAGCGCGCGCTCCAGGTCCTCGATGCCGGCGTGCGCCACCGTGCCGATGGTCTGGCCCGTGGCCGGGTTGCGTACGTCGATGGTCTTGCCGCTGGCGGCGTCGACCCACTGGTTGGCGATGAGAAGTTGGGTGCTGGGGTAGGCGGTGGTGGTCATGGCAGCGGTGGTGGAGGTCGACGGGGGTCGGCCGGCGTCGGCCGGGCCCCGTACCCTATCGCAAACGGCATAACCGGGCGCGGTGGGCGGCGGGCGCGCCCGCGCCCGCCGCCCCGGCTAGCCCACCATCTCCCGCCAGAGCGCCTGGAGCGCGTCGGGCCGCAGTTTGCCGCGCGCGTTGCGCGGCAGCGCGTCGATGATGCACACCGCCAGGGGCCGCTTCGCGCGCGGCAGCTGTTCCGCCGCATGGGCCTGCAGGGCCGGCGAATCGAGCACCGCGTCCTCGCGCGCCACCACGAAGGCCACCACCTCCTGGCCGTAGATCGCATCGGGCACGCCCACGGCGGCGGCCTCGGCCACGCCGGGGTGGGCCAGCAGCGCGTCCTCGATCTCGCCGGGTGACACCTTCACGCCGCCGCGAATCACCAGGTCGTCCATGCGGCCCAGCAGGCGCACCACGCCGTCGGCCTCGCGCACCGCGAGGTCGCGCGTGCGGAACGCCTGGCCGCGGATGGGACGCAGCGTGCCATCGGGCTGCAAGGTGCCCAGCGCGAGCTTGGCGCCCTCGATCACCACCTCGCCGGGCTCGCCATCCGCGCAGGGCGCGCCTTGTGTGTCCAGGATGTGCACGTCCATGCCCGGCACCGGCCGGCCCACCGAACCGATGCGCCGGTCCACCAGCCGGTTGCCGCAGATCCAGCCGCCTTCGGACGAGCCATAGAGGTTGATGATGGAAATGCCCGTCTCGCGTTCGAAGCGCGCCCAGGTACTCGCGGCCAGCGGTGCCGAGCTCGAAGACATCACGCGCAGGCTGGCCGAGCTGGCGCGCAGGCGCTCCAGCGGGTGGCCCAGCAGGATGTTGAGCACCGTGGGCACGCCCGCCGCCACGGTGATGCCGTGGCGGGCGATCCACTCGGGAAAGCGCGAGGCCGAGAACTGGCGCGCGAGGTGCAAGGTGAACCCCAGTTGCAGGAAGGGCATGAGGCTCAGGATCTGCGGCGAATACCAGCTGAAGGAGCGGTAGTCGAGCAAGTGGTCGCTCTGGCGCAGATCGAGGAGGTGGGTGCTGGCCAGACCGTTGAGCGCGTACGAGGCGTGGTCGTGCAACACGATCTTCATGCGCCCGGTGCTGCCCGAGGTGCAGCAGGCCGCGGCCAAGTCCTGCGCGCGCGGCCCGGCCCGGTGCAGCGCGGCCCGCTGATGCGGTGCGTGCGCCGCGGCTTCCAGGCGGATCGCCGCCAGTTCGCCGGGCGCCGGTGGCCATTGGCCGAAGCGCAGGTGCGGGCCCATGCCGGCGGGGATGTCGGCCTCGCCCAGGCGCTGGCCGTGCAGCAGCAGCGCCGGCTTCAGGGTGTTGAAGGCGACTTGTGTCGCGGTGGCGCCGATCTGGGAAATGTCGAAGGGGCACACCACGGCGGCCAGGCGCCACAGGGCGAGCCACATCACCACGGTTTCGATGCCGCCGTCGATGATCAGCACCACCCGGCTGCCGTGGCCCACACCGCGTTCGCGCAGTTGCAGGGCCACGCTGTCCACCACGGCCGCCAGTTCACCGTAGCGGATGCGCTGGTCGCGATCGACGTCGACCACCGCGGCGCGCAGCGGGTCGCGCGCCGCGTGGCGCTCGAGCCATTGCGCGGGCGACAGCCAGTCGGACGCTGCGTGGCGTGGCTCCATGCGCGGGCGCCGGGCTCAGCCGGCCGTGGCCTGCGCGGGCGGCGGTGGCGGCAGGCTCAGGTTGGCCAGGGCCCATTCACGGAAGAGTTCCACGCGGCGCAGCTTGGCCTTGGCCGTTGTCGAGGTGAGGAAGTAGCTGGAGCTGGAGGCCACGCGCGTGCCGAAGGGCGCCACCAGCGTGCCGCGCGCGAGTTCGCGGTCGATCAGCGGCGTGCGGCCGATGGCCAGGCCCATGCCTTCCACGGCGGCCGCCTGCGAAGTGAACTGCAGCTGGAACACCGACTCGCCCGCGAAGCGCACGTGGCTGTGGCCGGCCGCGTCCAGCCAGGCCGGCCAGTCGTCCTGGTAGAGCGAATAGAAGTAGGTGCGGATGCGCACGAAGCGCGCCAGACGCTCGGCCTCGCTGCCCTCGGTGCCGATCGTGTCCAGCAACCGGGGCGAGCACACCGGGAAGAACTCCTCGCCGTGCAGCAGGTCGGTGCGCATGCCGCTCCAGCGGCCCGAGCCATAGCGGATGGCCACGTCGTGCGTGTTGTTGTCGAACTCGTCGAAGTTGGCGCTGGTGGACAGGTGCACCGTGATGTCCGGGTGCTGGCGCTGGAAGTCCGGCAGGCGCGGAATCAGGCAGTGCACCGCATAGGCCGGCAGACAGGCGATCACCAGCACCGTGTTGACGACCTTCTTGCGCGTGTTGTCGCTGGCGATGGCCAGCATGCTGATCGCCTCGCTCACCGAGCGCAGGTACTCGGAGGCGGCGGGCGTGAGCGCCAGCGTGTTGCGCTTGCGCGTGAACAGCTTGATCTCCAGGCGCTCTTCCAGGGCCTTGATCTGGTGGCTGATGGCGGTCTGGGTGACCGATAGCTCCTGCGCAGCGCGCGTGAAGCTCAGGTGGCGCGCGGCCGATTCGAAGGCCAGCAGGCTTTGCAGCGAAGGGATAAAGGGTCTCATGCGTGGGTTCTCGGCTGCTGCGCCCCGGCGTCGTGCGCCGTATGGGAACTCTGCGGCGCGCCGTCCAGCGGCGCTTTCGTCCAACCCCTGCATTCCTGAATAAGCCAGCGACGCGATGTTACCGGCTGCGCCGCGTGCGCGGCGAGGAGACGGCGGGGGCTCATCGCGAGCGGCCCGTGAGCTTGAAGCTGCCCTGCGCGCTGGCCAGCAGCAGCGTGCCTTCGTGCCAGGCCTCGGCGCGCGCGAAGAACAGCGTGCGCGTGCGCTGTACCAGGAAGCCCTTGGTGACCACCAGGCCGCTCGACGCCTTGTTGATGAAGTTGACCGTGAGCGAGACCGTGTGGCCGTGCGTGGGCTCGTGCATGGGCGGGCTGTACAGGCCCGCGTAGCCGCAGGCCACGTCCAGCAGCGTGGACAGCACGCCGCCCTGCAGAACGCCCTGGCGGTTGAGCAGTTCAGCCCGCACGGGCAGGTGGAACTCGCTGTAGCCCTCGTGCCATTCGGCCAGGCGCACGCCGATGTGCTCGAGGAAAGGGTTGTCGAGCGTGATCGGGCTGGGCGTGCGCATGGGGGGAGCTTAGGCAAGGCCGCCGATGGCCACCACTGAAAGCCATTCATGGGGCCATGAGAGGAAACCGGGTGACGGCGCCGCGAATGAGGGCCCCTCATGGCCGGATGAAAAACTATCGCTCGCGCCGCCCATACCCCGACGCTACTCTGCGCCGCACCCGATGCAGCACCCCCACCCGCAGGGGCGGACACGGGACCCACTCACGAACGAGCAGCAGGAGATGACCATGCAAACCTTTCCCGGCGCCAAGTCCGCCTTGTCCCTCGGCGCGGCCCTGTGCCTGGCCGCCGCCGCGCCCGCCCAGGCCCAGTACACCCAGGACACCGTCAAGATCGGCTTCGCCACCGACATGTCCGGCCTCTTCTCCGACATCGACGGCGCGGGCGGCGTCGAGGCCGTGCGCATGGCCATCGCAGACTTCGGTGGCCAGGTCGGCGGCAAGAAGATCGAGCTGATGTTCGTGGACCACCAGAACAAGCCCGACATCGCCTCCACCAAGGCGCGCGAGTGGATCGACGTGAACCAGGTCGACCTGCTGCTGGGCGGCGTGAACTCCGCCGTGGGCCTGGCCATGTCCAAGGTCTCGGCCGAGAAGAAGACGGTCTACATCTCGGTGGGCGCCGGCACCGCGCGCCTGACCAACGAGGAGTGCACGCCCTACACCATCAACTACGCGCTGGACACCATCGCCCAGGCCCGGGTGGCCGGACGGGCCGTGACCGAGGCGGGCGGCAAGTCGTGGTACTTCCTGGTGGCCGACTACGCCTTCGGCCATTCGCTGGAGAAGGACACCACCGAGGTCATCAAGGCCGCTGGCGGTCAGGTCAAGGGTTCGGTGCGCCACCCGGTGTCGGCGTCGGACTTCTCGTCGTTCCTCATGCAGGCCCAGGCGTCCCAGTCGCAGGTGCTGGGGCTGGCCAATGCCGGCAGCGATCTGCACAACTCGGTGAAAGCCGCCGCCGAATTCGGCGTCAACCGCAAGATGCGCATGACGGCCATGATGCAGTTTCTCTCCGACACCCACACCATGGGCCTGCAAGCCACGCAGGGCATGTACCTGTCCGAGGCCTGGTACTGGGACCTCAACGAAGATTCCCGCAAGTGGTCGCGCCGCTACTTCGAGAAGACCAAGCGCATGCCCACCGTGCTGCAGGCCGGGGCCTACTCGGCCACCATGACCTACCTGAACGCCGTGAAGGCCGTGGGCACGGACAACGCCGACAAGGTGATGGCGCAGCTCAAGAGCGCGAAGATCAACGACTTCTTCGCCAAGGACGGCTACATCCGCCCCGATGGCCGCATGGTGCACGACTACTACCTGATGCAGGTGAAGAAGCCGTCCGAGTCCAAGTACCCATGGGATTACTACAACCTGGTGGCCACGGTGAAAGGCGAGGACGCCTTCAACACCAAGGCCGAGTCCAAGTGCGCGCTCTGGAAGTGAATGCGCTTCGTCCAGGCGCCTGATCTGCCTGCGCCCGCGGGCCACTACGCCCAGGCCGTGGTGGCCAATGGCTTCGTCTTCGTCTCGGGCGTGCTGCCCTCGCCCGACACCGAAGGTTTCGAGGCCCAGGCGCTCGACGCGCTGGACCGTTGCGCGCGGGTGCTGCGCGCCGCCGGTTGTGGCTGGACCGACGTGGTCCAGTGCACCGCCTATGTGGTGGGGGTGGCGCACTGGCCCGCGTTCAATGCCGTGTACGCCAGGGTGCTGGGCGATCACCGCCCCGCGCGTGCCGTGGTGCCGGTGCCCGAGCTGCACCACGGTTGCCTGGTGGAGATCCAGCTCATCGCCGTCGCGCGCGACGGCGCGCCCGCGCCCGCGCAATGAGTGTCCCTCATGCGGCGATGAAAAAGCATCGCTCGCACCCAGGCGCCGCGCCTCCTAGACTGCGGGTCGGTCTCTTCTCTCCGTAGCCACTTCCTCGAACACCAATGGACACCCGAACCAACAGCCCCGCCGCCGACGCCACCGAACGCCTGCAGATGTACATCGGCGGCCAGTGGGTCGCTGGCACCAGCGGCCAGACGCTGGACAGCCTCAATCCCTACACGCAGAAAGTCTGGGCCACGGTACCCGACGCCAGCGAGGCCGACGTGAAGGCGGCCGTCGCTGCCGCGCGCGAGGCCTTCGACAACGGCCCCTGGCGCCAGACCACGCCGCAGCAGCGCGCCGCGCTGATGCGCAAACTGGGTGACCTGATCGCGCGCGACGCCGAGCGCATGGCGCGCATCGAGTCCATGGACAACGGCAAGCTGCTGCGCGAAATGCTGGGTCAGTGGAAGTACCTGCCCGAGTGGATGTACTACTTTGCCGGCCAGGCCACGCAGAGCCAGGGCGAGGTGCTGCCCAGCGACCGCCCCAATTTCATCGCTTTCACGCGCAAGGAGCCCATCGGCGTGGTCGCGGCCATCACGCCCTGGAACTCGCCCTGCCTGCTGCTGATGTTCAAGCTCGCGCCCGGGCTGGCGGCGGGGTGCACCTTCGTCGTCAAGCCGTCCGAGCACACGCCGGTGTCCACCTTGCGCTTCGCCGAGCTGGTGGAAGAGGCGGGCTTTCCGCCCGGCGTGTTCAACGTCGTCACCGGCGGGGCCGACGCGGGCCGCTGGCTGGTCTCCAGCCCCGACATCGACAAGATCAGCTTCACCGGCTCCGACGGCGTGGGCAAGGCCATCGCACGCGCGGGCGCCGAGAACTTCACGCGCGTCTCCCTCGAACTCGGGGGCAAGTCGCCGCAGGTGGTGTTCGACGACTGCGACATCGAGGCGGCCGTCAACGGCGTGATCTCGGGTGTGTACGCGGCCACCGGCCAGACCTGCATGGCCGGCTCGCGCCTCATCGTGCACCGCGCCATCCACGACGAAGTGGTCAAGCGCCTGGTGGCGCGCGTGAGCGCCATCAAGCTCGGCGACCCGCTGGACATGGCCAGCGAAATGGGCCCGGCCGCCACCGGCCAGCAATTCCAGAAGATCCTGTCGATGGTGAGGTCGGCCGAGGCCGAAGGCGCCACGCTGGCCTATGGTGGTCGACAGGCGCCGCAGGGCGGCTTCTTCGTGCAGCCCACCGTGCTCACCCAGGTGCACAACCGGATGGACATCGCGCGCGAAGAGGTGTTCGGCCCCGTGCTCGCGGTCATTCCCTTCGACACCGAGGAAGAGGCCGTGAAGATCGCCAACGACACCCGCTACGGCCTGGCCGCTGGCATCTGGACGCAGAACGTTCAGCGCGCGCACCGTGTGGCGGGACAACTGCGCGCGGGCAGCGTGTGGATCAACGCCTACCGCGTCACCGCGCCTTTCGCGCCCTTCGGCGGCTTCAAGCACAGCGGCGTCGGCCGCGAGAACGGCCACGAAGGCATGAACGAATTCCTCGAGACCAAGACCGTGTGGGTGGAGCTGAGCGGCGCGCTGCGCGACCCCTTCAAGCTGGGCTGAAGCGCACGATGACGCAGGAATCTCTTGGCCGTTTCGACTACGTGATCGTCGGGGCCGGCTCGGCCGGCTGCGTGCTGGCCAACCGCCTGAGCGCCGACCCTTCGGTGCGCGTGTGCCTGGTGGAAGCCGGCGAGACCGACTGGTACCCGTGGATTCACGTGCCGATCGGCTACTTCTACACCATCAACAACCCGCGCACCGACTGGTGTTACGTGGCCGAGCCCGACGCGAATCTGGGCGGCCGTGGCATCAAGTACCCGCGCGGCCGCGTGCTCGGCGGCTCTTCGTCCATCAACGCCATGGTCTACATCCGGGGCCAGGCCGCGGATTTCGACGGCTGGTCCGCCATGGGCAACCAGGGATGGTCCTGGGCCGAGGTGCTGCCGTACTTCAAGAAGTCCGAGGACTACCACCGCGGGTCAAGCGACACGCACGGCGCGGGTGGCGAGTTGCGCGTCGAGGGCCTGCGCGCCCACTGGGACGTTCTCGACGCGTTTTGCGACGCGGCCGTGCAGTGCGGCATTCCGCGCAGCGAGGACTTCAACTCGGGCGACAACGAAGGCGTGGGCTACTTCGAGGTCACGCAGAAGAACGGGGTGCGCATGAGCACCGCGCGCGCTTTCCTCAAGCCGGCGCGAAGCCGTCCCAACCTCGAGGTCTTGACGAAAACGCAGGTGACCCGCGTGAGCTTCGACGGCACACGCGCCAGCGGCCTGGTGGTGCGGCGCGGCGGCCGCGAGTGGCGCATCGAGGCGGCGCGTGAGGTGATCCTGTCGGGCGGCACCATCGGCTCGGCCCAGGTGCTGCAGCTCTCGGGCGTGGGCGACGCCGCCGCTTTGCAGCGCCTGGGCATTGCCAGCGTGCGCCACCTGCCCGGCGTGGGCGCCAACCTGCAGGACCACATCGCCGCGCGCACCATGCTGCGCGTGAAGGACACCGTCACGCTCAACCAGCAGGCCAACAGCCTGTGGGGAAAGATGTGGATGGGCATCGACTACGCGCTGCGCCGCCGCGGCCCCCTGACCATTCCGCCCGCGCTGGTGAACGCCTTCGTGCGCAGCGATCCCTCGCAGCCCACGCCGGACCTGCAGTTCGTCTGCTACCCCATCACCTACGACAAGCTCGGCGATCCGCCGCACGCCTTCCCGGGTTTCACGGCGGGCGTGTGCATGCTGCACCCCGAAAGCCGGGGCAGCGTCACGCTCAAGAGCCCCGACCCGCTGGCCGCGCCGGCGATCCACCTGAACTTCCTCGACACCGAGGCCGATTGCCGCACCGTGGTGAAGGGCCTGCGCATGTTGCGCGAGGTGTGCAACGCGCCCGCCATGCAGCGCTATGCGCCCGAGGAGTTTCTGCCGGGCCGCGAGATCCAGGACGAGGCCGAGCTGCTCGACGGCATCCGCAAGATGGCCGGCACCATCTTCCACCCCGTGGGCACCTGCGCCATGGGCACCGGCGAGCGCGCCGTGGTCGACGCGCGCCTGCGCGTGCACGGTCTCCAGGGCTTGCGCGTGGTGGACGCGTCCATCATGCCGAAGATCATCTCGGGCAACACCAATGCCACGGCCATCATGATCGGGGAGAAGGCCGCGGACATGATCAAGGCGGACGCGCGAAGCTGACGCAAGTCCAGGCCCAGGAGCGGCTGGGCTTTGAGATGCCGTCGAACCGGCGCATGGGAAATGGCCCATGCGACAAGCCCCGGTGGCTCACGCCTACCGGGGCTTGGATGACAAACGCCGGGAGGGCGTCAGCCCGCTCGCATCGCCAACACCGCCGCCAGCACCGCCACCGAAGCCGCTGTGGCCGACACCGCGGCCGCGACGACGGCGATCGCCGTGGCTGGGGTCCGCGTAGCCGCTGGCGCCTCGACGCCCGCCGCCGGCGCGGCGCGGGGCGTTGAAGCCATTGCCCCAGCCGTCGGACTGGTGGCGGCGACCGCAGCACCCGTGTCGGCCACCGGGGCCTCGTCACCCCGCCCCAGCTCCCGCACGAAGCGCGTGAAGAAGTCGTCCGCCATGCGCCGGGTCACGCCATCGATGAGCCGCGCGCCCACCTGTGCCAGGCGCCCGCCCACCTGGGCCTGCGCCGTGTAGCGCAGCCGCGTGCCCCCGGCCATGTCGTCCAGCACCACCGACGCCTCGCCCTTGCCGAAGCCGGCCACGCCGCCCGAGCCCTCGAAGCTCAGCGCGTAGGACGTCGGTGGGTTCACGTCGCGCAGCGCCAGCTTGCCCGCGAAGCGCGCGCGCACCGGGCCCACAGTGGCGGCCATCGCCACGCGGTAGCGGTTCTCGCCATCGGGCTCGAAGGTGTCGCAGCCGGCCAGGCACCGCTGCAGCACCTGGGGGTCGTTGAGCGCGCGCCAGACGCTCGCGCGATCGGCCTGGAGAATTTTTTCGCCTTGGATGTCCATGGTGTTCTGTTCGGGTGGGTCACTGGCCCGCGGCGGCCGGCGCGCGCAGGCGCTCGGCGGCCAGTCGCACGGCCTTCACGATTTCGGGGTACGCGCCGCAGCGGCACAGATTGCCCGCCAGGTAGTGGCGGATCTCGTGTTCGCTTGGGTCGGGGTTGTTTGCCAGCAGCTGGCGAGCCATCAGGATGAAGCCCGGCGTGCAGAAGCCGCACTGGAAGGCGCCGGCGTCGATGAAGGCTTGTTGCACCGGGTCGAGTCGGCCGTCTTTTGCCACGCCTTCGATGGTGGCGATGTCGGCGCCGTCGGCGTGCAGCGCCGGGTAGATGCAGCCCGTGACGGCCTGGCCATCGACCACGACGGTGCAGCAGCCGCACAGGCCCTGGCCGCAACTTTCGCGCGCGCCGTGCAGGCCGCAGCCGCGCACGACTTCGACCAGTGTGTGGAAGGACTCGACCTGGCGGGCCATGGGCTCGCCGTTCAGCCGGAACTGGATGAGGGTGCTGGTGGTGCTCATGGTGTTTAGGAAGGTCAGTCGTCGAGCGATTCGCCGCGCTGCGCGAGCAGTGCGCGCATCACCGCCTCGGGCGTGATGGGCAGCGAGAACAGGCGCACGCCCACGGCGTCGTGGATGGCATCGGCCACGGCCGATGCCACGCCGAAGCAGCCGCTTTCGCCCAGGCCCTTGGCGCCGTAGGGGCCGGTGCCCTGTTGCGCGTCCACGGCCTCGCAGCCGAAGTGTTCGGGGATGTCGTGGATGCCCGGGATCTTGTATTCGGAGAAGGACGCGTTGCGCAGCCGGCCCTCGGCGTCGAACGCCATCTTCTCCAGGTGCACCATGCCCAGCTGCATGATGGCCGCGCCCGAGATCTGGGTCTCGACCACCTTGGGGTTGAGGGGCGTGCCGCAGTCCACCACGTTCTCGATGCGCAGCAGGCGGAAGTGACCGGTCTCGGTGTCCACCTCCACCTCCACGCCGGTGCCGCCGATCATCCAGTTGGGCGTGATGTCGGGCGAGCGGCCATCCGCGTCGGGTGACTGGTACGGTGGCATGAAGGTGCCTGTGCCGACGAGCGTGCCCGCGGGCATGCCGTACTTCTTGCGCAGCAGCGCGCCGGCGTCGGCGATGCCGTTGAATGGCTGGCCCAGTTCGTCGGCCAGGGCCGCGAGCTGGGCCAGAAGGTCTTGCGCGGCGAGCTTGACCGCGTTGCCCATGTGGAAGGTGGAGCGCGAGCCCAGCGTGGCCATGTCGTAGGGCGTCACGTCGGTGTCGGGGTGCACCACGCGGATCTGCTCGGCCTTGAGGCCCAGCGCGTCGGCCGCGACCATGGCCATCGCCGTGTCCGAGGCCTGGCCCATGTCCACCGTACTGATGAGCAGCACACAACTGCCATCGCCGCCCAGGTTGATGGTGGCCACCGACGTTGTGGGTGCCACCAGGGCCTTGAACCCCAGGCCGATGCCGCGCCCGCGTCGCAGGGTGCCGGTGCCGCGTTCGATCGGGCGGTCCCATTGCATGCGCTTGGCCACCGTGTCCAGCACCAGGCGCAGCGCGGCGTCCTTCATCACCGTGCCGGTCGCGTGCGGGCGACCGTTCTCCAGCAGGTTCAGGCGGCGAAAGTCCAGCGGGTCCATGCCCAGTTCGCGCGCGATCAGGTCCGCCTGGCATTCGTAGCCCCACACCACCTGCGTGATGCCGAAGCCGCGGAACGCGCCGGCCGGCGGCAGGTGCGTGTAGACCTGGTACGAATCGATGTCGAGGTTGGCGATGTCGTAAGGGCCGCCGGCTGTGAAGCCGGATTTCTGCGTCACGCGCGGGCCGATGTCGGCGTATGCGCCGCCGTTCCACCACACCTCGCAGCGGCGGCCGGTGATGCGTCCTTCGGCATTGACCGCGCTGCGGATGCGGAAGGTGGTGGCGTGTTTGGTGATGGTGTAGAACTGCTCTTCCATCGTCAGCGCCACGCGCACCGGGCGGCGCGCGATGAGGGCCAGCGCCACGGCCAGGGCCTCGAGCTTGATGTAGAGCTTGGCGCCGAACCCGCCGCCCAGCAGCCGTGTCTTCACCTGCACGCGGTTCTCGGGCCAGCCCAGCAGGCGCGCGATCTCGATGCGCACGAACGAGGGGCTCTGCGAGGCGGTGTGGATCAGCAGGCCGCCGTCCTGCGGCTCGGCCACGGTCACCATGGGTTCCATGGGCACGTGCATCACCTGCTGGGTCTTGAAGGTGTGGTCGAACACGTGCGCGGCCTCGGCGAAGGCCTTGTCCGCGTCGCCGTGGCGCAGGTGGTAGTCCAGGGCCACGTTGGTGCCCTTGCGGCCCGCCAGGTGCTTCAGGTCGGGGAACGTGCCGGCGGGCTTGAGCGCGTCGTGCACCAGGACCTTCGATGCCGCGGCCTCGACCTCGTCGAACACGGCGGGCAGCACCTCGTAGTCCACGTTCACCAGGCCGGCTGCGGCCTCCGCGGCGTGCGGGTCATTGGCCAGCACCACGGCCACCGGCTCGCCCACATGGCGCACCTTCTCGATGGCGAGGATGGGCTGGTCGTGAAAGGCCGGGCCGTAGTGCGGGTCGGGAATGAGCCGCATCACCTCGCGCGCCGTCACCACGTGCACCACGCCCGGCATGGCCGCGGCCTCGCGCGTATCGATGCCCAGGATGCGCGCGTGCGCGTGCGGGCTGCGCACGACCTTGGCGTGCAGCATGCGCGGCAACTCCAGGTTGTGCGTGTAGTCGGCGGCGCCGGTGACCTTGGCCACCGACTCGAGGCGGTCCAGGCGCCGGCCGATTTGCGGCTCGGGTGACAGGGTGGCGTTGGGGTTGGCGGTCATGCGTGGCTCCGCGTGCGGTTCAGGGCGGCCTGCACGGCGCGCGGCAAGGCCACGCGCAGCAGCTGGCGCTTGTAGGCGGCGCTGCCATGCGCATCGGCCACCAGCGGCGCCTCGGCGACGGCGGCCTCGGCCGCTTCGCGCAGCACCGGCGCGCTCAGGCCGCGCTGCACCAGGATGGACTGCGCGTTGCGCAACCGGGTCGGGCTGTCGGTGGCGGCACCGGTGAGGATGCTCGCGCTGGTGACGCGCTCACCCTGCAGGCCCAGCACCACGGCCAGGCCCAGCGCGGGCCAGTCGTGCGCGGCCCGCGTGGTGAGCTTGAGGTACGCGCCCGGTCCGGCCTGCGGCGGCACGCGCAGTTCGGTGATGAGCTCGTCGCGCCTGACCACGGTCTCGTAGTACCCGGTGCACAGTGCGTCGGCGGGCACTTCGCGCGAGCCGCTCGGGCCGGTGATCACCACCGTCGCGCCCAGCGCCGCCATCACGGGTGGCATGTCCATGTGCGGGTCGGCGTGGCTCAGGTTGCCGCCGAGGGTGGCCACCGCGCGCACGCGCGGATTGGCCACACCGCGCAGCGCCTGCGCCAGCAGGGGCCAGCCCTCGCGCACCGTGGCATTCGCTTCGATGTCGGCCAATCGAGCCAAGCCGCCGATCAGCAGCGAACCATCGGCGCGCCGCTCGACGCGCGAGTGCCGCTCGCCGATGCGCTGCAGGCTCACCAGGCGCGTGGGCCGCAGCACGCCGGCCTTCATCATCAGCATCACCGCGGTGCCGCCGCCCACGGGGCGCACGTTCGGGTCTTCGGGGTCGAGCAGCGACAAGGCCTCGTCCAGCGAGTACGGGAGCAGGAATTCAAACGGTGTCATGACCGCACCTGTGCGCAAAGTTCCAGAAGGCCGTCGGCGACCCGCTGGGGCACCTCCAGCGGGGTGAGGTGGCGCGCGCCGGGAATCACGTCCAGCGTCGAGCCAGCGATGGCCTCGTGCAAGGCTTGCGACATCGCCACCGGCGCGGCGAAGTCTTCTTCGCCGACCTGCACCAGCGTGGGCAAGCGCAGCGTGCCCAGGCGCGCGCGCGCGTCGAAAGAACCCAGCATGCGGCAAGCTTCCACATAGCCTTGCATGTCGTTGCGCAGGAACACATTCACCCAATGCTTCACGGCCTCGGGTTCGCGCTCGCGGTAAGCGTCGCTGAACCAGCGCGTCACCTGGAAGTCGGTCAGCGAGGCCAGGCCATGGGCCATGGCTTTCTGGGCGCGCCCCTCCCAGTCGGCCGGCGCCGTGGGGCCGTACCAGGCCGTGGTGTCGATCAGCGCAAGCGCCGCGCTGCGCTCGGGGTGGTCGAGCGCGAACTGCAAGGCCACGCAGCCACCCATGGACGCGCCGCCCACCACCACGCGCTCGATGCCCAGGTGGTCCAGCACCTCGCGCAGGTCCAGCGCCATGCGCCCGGCCGTGAGAGGCGGCGTGCCCACGTCCGAACGGCCATGGCCGCGCGCGTCGATGGCCACCACCGAAGCCCGCTCACCCACCCCGTCACTGACCGCCTGCCAGAAGCTGTGGTCCATGCCCAGCGAGTGCACAAGGGCCATCACCGGCCGGTCCTTCGCCACCAGGTGAGCGCTGTAAGCGATGGTCGGGCCATCGCTGGCGCGGTGGGTCGCGCCGGGTCCTTCGTTCGTCATAGGGCGCGGATTCTGGCCGTCGCCCCGCGCCCTTTCAAACGAGAAATTTCGGTGGAGCGAATGAAAGTCTTTCATGCCTCACCATCGGCGCCCTGGTGGGTGCCGGGGCTGGCCACACGCCATGAAAACGCTTCATGGCGGCAAGCAATGGAAATCGTTTGCGCGCTCGCGCCGTCTCCAAAAGCATCGCGGCCCGGATTCACCCACACACCCACAGAGGAGACATCGCATGACCCGTTCGACCCAGAGCCGCCGCTCAGCACTGCTGGCTTGTGCCGCGCTGATGGCCGCGCCCGCCCTGCTGCCCGCGTCCGCGTTCGCGCAGGACTACCCCACCCGCCCCATCCGCGTCATCGTTCCCTTCGCTCCCGGCGGCGTGGTCGACACCACTGCGCGCCTGCTCACGCAGAAACTGAGCGAGCGCCTGGGCTGGAACTTCGTGGTGGAGAACAAGCCGGGCGGCAACGGCTTCATCGCCGTCACCGCCGCCGCCAAGGCCCCGGCCGACGGGTACACCCTGCTGGCGGCCCACACCGGCGAATTCGCGGTGAACCCCGCGCTGTTCCCCCAGGTTCCCTACGAGCTTGACCGCGACTTCGCGCCCATCACCATGATCAGCGACACCCCCATGCTGCTGGTGGCCAACGCGCAGCAGCCCTTCAACACCGTGCAGGAGTTGGTGGCCGCCGCGAAGAAGGCGCCCGGCAGCATCACCTTCTCGTCGCCGGGCAACGGCAGCATCAACCACCTGGCGGGCGAATGGTTCGCCATGGAGGCGGGGGCCAGGTTGCTGCATGTGCCCTACCGCGGCGGCGCGCCCGCCGCGGCGGCCGTGGCCTCGGGCGAGGTGGCGCTGGGCGTGGTGGCCATTCCGGCCGTCATCCCGCACATGCAGTCGGGCCGCGTGAAGGTGTTGGGCCTGACGACCGCGCGCCGTTCCAGCTTCAACAAGGACTGGGTCACCGCCAACGAGGCGGGCGTGAAGAACGTGGATGCGTCCAACTGGGTGGGCCTGTTCGCACCCAAAGGGGTGCCGGCCGACACCGTGGCCCGTCTGCACGCCGAGGTGGTGAAGACCTTGGAGCAGCCCGACGTGAAGAAGCGCTTTGCCGACGCGGGCGCCGAACTGGGGGGCATGTCCTCCGCCGACTTCGCTCAGCGCATCCGCAGCGACGCCACGCGCTTCAAGGACATCGTGCAGAAGGCCAACATCCGGCCGGAATGACGCCCATGCCTACCATCGACGCCTCGCTCGTCCGCCAGATCGCCCCCACCGGCGCGTTGCGCGCCGCCATCAACTTCGGCAATCCCGTGCTGGCGTCGCGCGACCCGGACAGCGGCCAGGCGCGCGGCGTCTCGCTGGATTTGGCGCAGTCGCTCGCGCAGCGGCTGGGCCTGGCGCTGCAGACCGTGCTGTTCGAGAGCGCGGGCGAGTCCGTGGCCGCCATCGCGCGCGCGCAGGCCGACATCGGCTTCTTCGCACTGGACCCGCAGCGCGCCGCGCAACTGCGCTTCGCCGCGCCTTATGTGCTGATTGAAGGCGCCTACCTGGTGCTGGAGGATTCGCCCCTCACCCACCGGGATGAGGTGGACCGCGAAGGCATCCGCGTGGTGGTGGGCCAGGGCAGCGCCTACGATCTCTTCCTTACGCGCGAGCTCCAACACGCCAGCCTCGTGCGCGCCGCCACGTCGCCCACGGTGGTGGACGAATTCCTGCGCCAGGGCGCGGAGGTGGCGGCGGGCGTGCGCCAGCAGCTGCTGGCGGACCAGCAGCGCCTGTCGACGGCGCGCCTGCGCCTGTTGCCGGGCAACTTCATGGTGATCCAGCAGGCGATGGCGGTGCCGGTGGACCGCAGCGATGGGGCGCTGGCGGTGGTGCGGGATTTCGTCGAGGACATGAAGGCCAGCGGCTTCGTGGCGCAAGCGTTGGAGCGCCACGGCATCACCGGTGCCCGGGTGGCGCCACCACTCAATTCCTAGCCCCGCACCGCCGCGTCCATCGCACGGATCAGGTCCGACTGCGTGACGATGCCCACCAGCCGGCGCTCGGCGTCGATGATGGGCAGGTGGCGGTGCCCGCCGTCGGAGAACACCGGCACCAGCTCGGTGAGCGGTCGGTCGCTGCTGGCCACGCGCACCTGGCGCGTCATGATCTCGCCCACCGTGTGCCGGGGCGCCGGCCGGTGCATCTGGCGCAGCAGGGCGCGCAGGCGGAAGTTCACGCCCTCGTGCACGTCCATGTCCACCTGGCGCATGAAATCGGACACCGTGACGATGCCCACCAGGTGGTGTTGCCGGTCCACCACGGGCAGCGCCTTCACGCGGTGCTGGCGGATCAGCGCCCAGGCCTGGCGCAGCGGCATCTCGGGGCGCGCGATCACGGGGTCGGGCGTCATCACGTCGGTGCAGCGCAGCTCGCCCATGGTGCGCTGATAGGCCGCGGCCTCGGCGTACTGCATCAGGTCCTGCAGGTCTTCGCGGCTGATGTCGAGCACCTGGTTGTAGTGGGCCAGCGCGGCGTCGAGGTCGCGGCTGGTCAGGCGCGCGCCGCCGGGCTCGGTGGGCACCGGGTGGTGCACGTGCGGCCAGCGCCGCCGCGTGAGGTTGTTGTAGAGCAGGCCGGCCGCCACCATCAACGCCGAGTCCAACAGCACGGGCTGCAGCGCGACGCCGAAGTCGTGGCTGCCCATCAGCACCATCAGCAGGGCCGAGGCGCCGCCCGGCGGGTGCAGGCAGCGCAGCGCCAGCATGAGCGCGATGGACAGGCCCACCGCCAGCGCCGCGCCCACGGCCGGGTGCGGCACCCAGAGGGCGCAGGCCACGCCCACCAGGGCCGACAAGGTGTTGCCCCCGATCACCGACCAGGGCTGGGCCAGCTGGCTCGACGGCACCACGAAGACCAGCACCGCGCTGGCGCCCAGCGGCGCCACCAGCGCGGTGGCCAGCGCGGGGTGGCCGTTGCCGGGCGCCAGCCAGGTGGCGCCCAGCCCGGCGACGAGAATGCCCAGCGCGGCGCCGATGCAGGCGCGCCATTTCTCGCGCGCGTCGATGCCAGGCGCGGCGGGCCAGAGCGCGCGCAGCGAGAGCAGGAGTTCGGGCAGCAGGCGCTGCAGCGCCTGCCGGCCCTGTCGCACCAGCGCGTTCAACCCAGCGTGTCCGTCAGCATCTGCAGGCGCTGGGCGCAGGCGCGCAGCGCCGGGACGATGTGGCGCTCGATGTGCGAGACGCTCCAGGGCTGCCCGATCGAGCTGACGTTCAGGCCGAACCGGGCCTCGCCCGTGCACGAGGGGATCTCGATGGCGACGCCGAACAGGCCCGCCACCAGTTCGCTGTTGGCGAAGCTCCAGCCCCGCTGGCGCGCCAGCGCGAGCTCGGCGTTCAGCGCCTTGCGCTCGGTGACCGTGTGCTGGGAATGGCGGGCCATGGTGCCCGCGGGCAGGTGCTCGGCCAGCCGCTGGGGCGGCAGCTGGGCCAGCAGCGCGCGGCCCAGCGAGTGGGCGTAGGCCGGCAGGCGGTCGCCGGCCCGCAGGTCGAGCTTGATCGGCCGGTCGGCCTCCACGCGCTCGACGAACAGCACGTCGGTGCCCGCCAGCACGCCGATCGCCGCCCCCACGTTCAACTGGCGCGACAGCTCCAGCAGCTGCGGCCGCACCGCCGCCGACAGGCCCAGCGAACGGAAATAGCGGTAGCCCAGTTCGATGGCCTTGGGCGATAGCTCGAAGTCGCGCTTGTCCTGGCGCAGGTAACCCAGCTCGCTGAGCGTCAGCAGGATGCGCCGCGAGGCGGCCCGCGTCACCCCCAGCAGTTCCGCCGCCGACTGGATGCTGAAGGCGCGCGTGTTCTCGTCGTACGCGTTCAACAGGCGAAGCCCGTTGGCCAGGGCATCGAGAAACTCCCGCTTGCCCTCGCTGTTGTCGTCCTGCACCTCTTTGTCTCGCATCTGCGCTCCACGCAATGAATCCGGCGCGCCGAATGTAGCGCGTTGACAGGCCGCGGCCGGTCCGGTAGATTAAATGGCGAACATTTGTTCGATAATTGAGGGGTTCAGTCCTATGCAAGTCCAGCCGCTGTCCGCGCGCTTCGGCGCCGAAGTGCGCGATCTCGACCTGTCGCGCGATTTCGACGACGAGGCGTTCGGCGCCATCCACCGCCTGTTCGTGGAGAGCAAACTGCTCTGCTTCAAGAACCAGAACCTGTCCGCCGCGGCGCAGCTGGCGTTCAGCCAGCGCTTCGGCCCCTTGGAAGTGCACGTCCTGTCCCAGTACAACCACCCCGAGCATCCGGAGATCTTCCGGCTGTCCAACCGGGTGGTGGACGGCCAACCCATGGGCATCGCCGACGGTGGCTCGTACTGGCATTCCGATCTCGCCTTCCAGGAGCGCCCCGCGAAGGCGACCATCCTGAACGCGCTGGAGATCCCGCCGGAGGGCGGCGACACCCTGTTCGCCGACATGGAGGCCGCCTATGAGGCCTTGTCCGATGAATGGAAGGCGCGGCTGGAGGGTCTGCGCGCGGTGCACCGCTACCGCCGCAAGGCGGACGCGGCGCAATCGACGCGGGTCGAGATGACCGAGGCGCAGAAGCAGCAGACGCCCGACGTGGACCATCCCCTGGTCCGCACCAACCCCGACTCGGGCCGCAAGGCCATCTTCGCCCACCCGGGCATGACGGCCGAGGTGATCGGCAAGACGCCGCAAGAAAGCCGCGAGATCCTGGAGTTCCTGTTCGCCCACACGGTGCAGCCCCAGTTCCGCTACGACTTCCGCTGGAGCCCCGGCGACGTGGTCATGTGGGACAACCGCTCCACCATGCACAGCGCCACGACGCGGGACCTGCCCGCCGGCCAGTACCGCACGCTGTACCGGACCACCGTGCGGGGCGAAAGGCCGGTTTGATGGTGGACGCGCCCAGCGACGCTGGTACCCGCGAACTCGACCTGCGGCTCGCCGACGGCCACGTGGTGCGTGCCCGCCTGGCCTACACGAGCCAGGGACCAGAGGATGCGCCGGCCTACCTGCTGCTGCACGGCTACACCGGCAGCCACTTCGCGCTCGATCCGAACGGCCCTGCCGCCGACGCTGGCTGGGCCGCGGCCTGGGCCGGTCCCGGCAAGGCACTGGACACGCGGCGCCACCGGGTGCTCACCATGAACCTGCCCGGCTCGGCCTATGGCTCCGGCTGGGACGGCGCCGACAGCGCCCACGCCAGCGTGGCGGCCATGGCCGACGCGGCCTGTGGCCTGCTCGACGCGCTGGGCATCGCGCGCCTCGACGGCGCGATCGGCTATTCCTTC
>NZ_MKSS01000009.1:0-4296 GCF_001897365.1 Hydrogenophaga sp. 70-12 | reverse complement strand
CATCGAGCAGGCCCGTCCCCTGTCGTTCGACAACCCCGTGCACGCCGGTCTGCGCGCCTGGGGCCGCGGCGTGCGCCGCAACCTCGATGCGGGCCAGTCCTCGCATGGGTGGCTGGCCTGGCTGCTGGCCGTGGGCGTGCCGGCGGCGCTGGCGGCGCTGATCTACCACGCCCTGTGGGAGCTGAGCGGCGTGCTGGCCCTGGTCTGGACGGTGGCGGTGCTCTACGTGACCCTGGGTTTTCGCCAGTTCAGCCACCACTTCAGCGAAATCCGCCGCAGCCTGGAGGACGGCGATGAGCGTGGCGCGCGCGAGCAACTGGCGCGCTGGCTGCGCGTGGACGCCAGCACCCTGCCGCGCACCGAGTTGCTGCGCCAGGTGATCGAGCACTCCGTGCTGGCCGCGCACCGCCACGTGTTCGGCGTGTTCGTGTGCTTCCTGGTGTTCTGGGTGATCGGCCTGGGGCCGGCGGGCGCGGTGTTCTACCGGCTGGCCGAGTACCTGTCGCGCAACTGGCGCGAGCGCCCCGACGGCACGCCCAGCGCGGCGCTGCGCCGCGCCGCGGCCACGGCCTGGCGCTGGATCGACCACGTGCCCGCGCGCGTCACGGCCCTGGGCTTCGCGGTGGTGGGCAATTTCGAGGAAGCCGTGGCCAGCTGGCGCGCCGACGCCGAGCGCTTCGCGCCGGGCAGCGACGGCGTGGTGCTGGCGGCCACCTCGGGCGCCATCAACGTGCGCCTGACGCCGCAGGACCCGGCGGCCCCGCCCCCGGACGAGACCGACCCCGGCGCGCGCCCCGAGCCCCAGCTCGCCCACCTGGGCAGCGTGGTGGGCCTGGTGTGGCGCGCGGTGGTGCTGTGGATGCTGCTGCTGGCGCTGCTCACGCTGGCGCGGGTGTAGGCCGCGCGGGTCGACGCGCCACTGAACCGGTTTTGCTGGGCCGCGGGCGCGCGCCCTTGAGGGGATCGCGCGCCGCGCGGCAGGGGTGGGCCGGTCAATACGTCCGCTTGTTGCTCAGCTCATCGAACAGTTCGTCGTAGAGCCGGTAGCGGTTCTGGTCGATGGCCAGCGGGTCCGCCGCCGGATCGGCGCCCACGTGGGCGCGCACGCCGCAGCCCGGCTCGTGCCGGTGCGTGCAGTTGTAGAAGCGGCAATCGCCCAGCGCGGCGCGCAGGTCGGGCATGAGCTGCGCGAGTCGTTCGGCCTCAAGGTGGTGCAGGCCGAATTCCTGGAAGCCCGGCGAGTCGATGAGCGCGCTTTCGCGCGCCGGCTCCAGCCAGTACCAGGTGGTGGCGGTCGTGGTGTGGCGCCCGGTGTTGAGGGCGCGCGAGATCTCGCCGGTCTGCGCGCCGGCCTCGGGCACCAGCCGGTTGACCAGCGTGCTCTTGCCCACGCCGGAAGGGCCCAGCACCAGCGTGTGGCGGCCGGTCAGGCGCTGGCGCAGGGCGTCCAGCCCGTGGCCGTCGTGAAGGCCCAGCGGCAGCACGGGCGTGCCCATGCGCCGGTAGGGCTCGAGCCGCGCCCAGGCCTGGTCGAAGGACTCGCCCAGGTCTTGTTTGTTGAGCACGATGCAGGCGCTGATGCCCTCGGCCTCGGCCGCGAGCAGGGCGCGCGTGAGCTGGGCCTCGGAGAACACGGGCTCCGCGGCGAGCAGGATCAGCACCTGGTCGAGGTTGGCCGCGAAGGCCTTGGTGCGCATCTCGTCCTGGCGGTAGAAGAGGTTGCGCCGGGTCTCGATGCGTTCGATGCTGCCCTCGTCGCCACTGGGCTGCCAGGCGACGATGTCGCCCACGACCACGGCGCTTTTCTTGCCGCGGGGGTGGCACAGGGTGCGCTGGCCGTTCTCGTCCTCGACCAGGCAATGGCGGCCATGGGCCGCCACCACACGGGCCAGGCGCGTGCCGCCCATCAGGACGCGAGCAAGGCGTTGACCGCCGCCGCGCAATGGAAGTCGCTGACCGAGACGCCGTTCACGTCGTGCGTATTGAAGCGCAGGGTGCAGCGGTTGTAGCCGAAGGCCGCGTCGGGGTGGTGGTCCTCGCGGTGGGCGATCCAGGCCATGGCGTTCACGAAGGCCATGGTCTCGTGGTAGTTGGCGAAGCGGAAGGTGCGCTCGATGGCGCCGTCGATCAGTTTCCAGCCGTCGGCCTCGCTGCCGTTGAGCTGGCTGAGCTGGGTGACGATCTCGGTGGCGTTGAGCGCGCGGCGGTTCTGGTGGATGGGGTGCATGGTCAGGCGCTCTCAGGCGGCGGTCAGGCGGGCCAGGCGTTCGCTGGCGGGGGGGTGGGAATAGTAGAAGCGCGCGTACAGCGGGTCGGGCGTGAGCGTGCTGGCGTTGTCCTGGTACAGCTTGAGCAGGGCGCTGGCGAGGTCGACTCCGCGCGTCTTGTCCTTGGCGAAGGCGTCGGCCTCGAACTCGTGCCGGCGCGACAGCTGCGCGGCCAGCGGCGACAGGAAGTAGGTGAACAGCGGCACCACCAGCAGGAAGAGGATGAGCGCGAGCGCGTCGTTGGGCGCGCGCAGGTCGGGCTCCACGCCGAGGCCGGTGAAGAACCAGGCCTGCGAGGCCGCCCAGCCCAGGGCCGCGAAGCCCACGAAGCTGAGCGCGAACAGCAGCAGCACGCGCTGGGTGATGTGGCGCAGGCGGTAGTGGCCGAGCTCGTGCGCGAGCACGGCGTCGATCTCGTCGGGGTTGAGCTGCTTGAGCAGGGTGTCGAAGAACACCACGCGCTTGGCCGCGCCGAAGCCGGTGAAGTAGGCGTTGGCGTGCGCGCTGCGCTTGCTGCCGTCCATGACGAACAGGCCCTGGGCCGAGAAGCCACAGCGCGCCATGAGGGCGTTGACGCGGGCCTTGACGGCGTCGTCGGCCAGCGGCTCGAAGCGGTTGAACAGCGGCGCGATGAGCGTGGGGTAGAGCACCAGGGCCAGCAGGTTAAAGACCATCCACACGCCCCAGGCCCAGAGCCACCAGGTGCTGCCGGCGGCGCCCATGAGCCAGAGCACCAGCGCGGCCAGCGGCAGGCCGATGGCCGCGCCGATCAACGCGCCCTTGAGTCCGTCGGCGACCCACAGGCCCAGGCCCATCTTGTTGAAGCCGAAGCGCTCCTCCAGCCGGAAGGTGGCGTACCAGGAGAAGGGCAGGCCCAGCAGGCCGCCGATGAGCGCGAAGGCGGTGATCAGCGCGAGCTGCTGCCACAGGCCAGGGCCCAGCCAGTCGAGCAGGCCGAGGTTGAGCGCGTTCAGGCCGCCGAGCAGGGTCCAGCCGATCAGCAGGGCGGTCTCGAAGGCGGTGCTGAGCAGGCCGAAGCGCGTCTTGGCGATGGTGTAGTCGGCGGCCTTGCGGTGGGCGTCGAGCGGGATGGTGGCGTCGAAGGGCGCGGGCACCTGATCGCGGTGGCGGGCCACGTGGCGGATCTGGCGGCTGGCGAGGGCGAAGCGGGTCAGCAGGCCCAGCACCAGCAGGGCGCAGAAGAGGGCGGTGAAAGCGAGGGAAGCGGTGTCCATGAAGGCGCCAGTCTACCGGTGCCCCCGCCGGCCCGCCGGGGCCGGCGGATGACGGAAAATCGCGGGATGACCTCCAATCCCGCCGACATCGCCGCCCCCGAAGTGCCCACGCTCGCCAAGAGTGACCAGAACCTGGTCTGGATCGACTGCGAAATGAGCGGTCTCGATCCCGAGAAGGAGCGCCTGCTGGAGATCGCGGTGGTGGTGACCGGCCCGCAGCTCACGCCGCGCATCGAAGGCCCCGTCATCGTGGTCCACCAGAGCGATGAGCTGCTCAACGCCATGGATGCCTGGAACAAGGGCACGCACGGCCGCAGCGGTCTCATCGACAAGGTGCGCGCCAGCACGGTGAGCGAGGCCGAGGCCGAGCAGCAGCTCATCGACTTCATCTCGCGCTACGTGCCGAAGAACAGCGCACCCCTGTGTGGCAACACCATCGGCCAGGACCGCCGCTTCCTGGTGAAGTACATGCCCCGGCTCGAGGCCTACCTGCACTACCGCAACGTCGATGTGAGCACCTTGAAGGAACTGGCCAAGCGCTGGCGCCCCGAAGTGGTCGACGCCTTCAAGAAGCGCCAGCTGCACACCGCCCTGGCCGACGTGCACGAATCCATTGACGAACTCGAGCACTACCGCGCGCGGTTTCTGCGCTGATCGGGCCGGGTCCGTGCCTTGCCGGCCCCTGCCGGCGGCGGGGTTGCCCGATGCCACCGCCGCCCCCCCTTGCGGGTCCGTCACCCCGGCCTTGCATGACAATAAAGTGACTTTCACGCCGATTTCACATGAAAAAGAAA
>NZ_MKSS01000008.1:0-28328 GCF_001897365.1 Hydrogenophaga sp. 70-12 | reverse complement strand
TCGCGCTGCCAGGCCATGTCGGCCAGGGTCCGTTCGCCCAGGCGGTAGTAGTCCAGGCCGGTTTCGCCAATGCCCACCACCTTGGGCCGCGCCGCGCCGTCGAGCAGGTCTTGCAGGGAGGGTTCGCGCACGTCCTCGTTGTCGGGGTGGACGCCCACCGTGGCCCAGAGGTGGGCGTGGTCGCGCGCCAGGGCATGGACCTCGTCGAATTCTTCCATCGTGGTGCAGATGCACAGGGCGCGACCGACCCGGGCGGCCGCCATGGCGTCCAGGATGGCGGGGAGCTGCTCGCGCAGCTCAGGGAAATTCAGGTGGCAATGCGAGTCGGTGAACATCCGCCAATGATCCCCCAAAAAGCACAAGGCCTCACGGCCGGTGGCGGTGAGGCGCAGGGGGAGCGGGCCCGGCTCAGAGCGTCTGCGTCTGGCGATCGGAGTTCACGTTGGCGCCCAGCACTTCCTCGATCTTGAGCTTGAGCTGCTTTGACTTTTCATCCGCCGGGAAGCGGATGCCCACGCCCTGGGTGCGCCCGCCCTGGGCCTTGGCCGGCGTGACCCAGGCCACCTTGCCGGCCACTGGGTAGCGCTGCGGGTCGTCGGGCAGGCTCAGCAGGACGTAGACGTCGTCGCCCAACCGGTACTCGCGCGAAGAAGGAATGAAGATACCGCCGTCGGCGAACAAGGGGATGTAGGCGGCGTACAGCGCGGCCTTCTCCTTGATCGAGAGCTGGATCACGCTGGGCCGCGCCGCGGCGCCGGCGGTGGCTGGGTTGGTGCTCATGGCGGTCGAGTGTACGGGCAAGGACCAGGTCGAAAGGTCGATAACAGAGCGCGGCGGTCGTGCAGTTTTCAGCGCGGCGTCGTGGCCGGTCGCCGCTCAGCGACGAGCGGTCGCCAGGGCCTGACGCGCCCGCGCGGCCCAGGCCTCTTGCAGCAAGCCGGCCTGGTAGGGGTGCTCCACGCTGCGGGCCGCCTGCGCGAGTTCGTCGGCCCAGCGCGCCAGCACGCGCCAGGGCGGCGGCGGCGGCAGTTGCTCGGCCGGAAAGAAGCGCGGCGCCGCGCCGGCCGCGCGCGCCATGAGGTCGTGGCAGAGCTTTTGCAGTACGTCGAGCTGGGCCGCGGGCGCCTGCTCGCCCAGCACCTTCCAGTCGCCGCGCGCCAGGGCCTGCGGCAGGCCGGCCCATTGCTCGGGCGTGAACCCACGCTGAGACAGCGCCAGGGCCTCGTCGGGCCGGCCACCGGACGCGCGCCACCAGGCCTGGGCCGCCGCCGGCGTCATCTCGCCACTGACCTGCAGCCAGGGCAAGGCCTCGGTCTCGTCGGGCCACTGCAGGGTGTGCGTCTGGCAGCGGCTGCGGATGGTGGGCAGCAGCAGGTGCGCGGCCTCGGTGGCGAGCACGAAGCGCACGCTGGGACTGGGCTCTTCCAGGGTCTTGAGCAGGGTGTTGGCGGCCTCGACGTTCAGCCGTTCGGCCGGGTAGACCAGCACCACCTGGGTGCCGCCGCGCGCGCTGGTGGTCTGGGTGAAGGCCACGGCCTGGCGCGCGGCCTCCACGCGAATGGCCTTGCTGGGCTTGCGCTTCTTGTCGTCGAGTTCGCGCTGGGTGGACTCGTCCAGCGGCCAGCCCAGCTCCAGGCTCAGGGTTTCGGGCAGCAGCGCGCACAGGTCGGCGTGCGTGCGCACCTCGATGGCGTGGCAGCTCGGACACTGCCCACAGGCGCCGTGCGGCTGGGGTCGCTCGCACAACCACGCGCGGGCCAGGGCCAGGCCCAGTTCGTACTGGCCCAGGCCGGACGGGCCGGACAGCAGCACCGCGTGGGCGCGCCAGCCCAGCAGGGCGTGAAGCTGGCGTTGCAGCCAGGGGGCCAGGGCGGTATCGCTCATAGCCAGCCGCGCCGCTGGAAGGCCTCGCGCACGATCGCCGCCACGCGCTCGCGCGGTTGGTTGGCGTCGATGCGCACGAAGCGCGCGGGCTCGGCCTGGGCGCGGGCGGCGTAACCCGCGCTGACGCGCTCGAAGAAGGCCTGGGGCTGGGACTCGAAGCGGTCGGGCACGCGGGCACCGGCCAGGCGCTCGGCCGCCACGGCGGCCGGCAGGTCGAACCACAGGGTAAGGTCGGGCTGGCGCAGGCCGCCCTGCTCGCGCGCCTGCACCCAGCGTTCCAGCTGGCCCAGCACGGCCAGGTCGAAACCGCGGCCATGGCCCTGGTAGGCGAAGGTGGCGTCGGTGAACCGGTCGCACAGCACGACCTCGCCGCGCGCCAGGGCGGGCTCGATGACCTGCTGCAGGTGGTCGCGCCGCGCGGCGAACATCAGCAGCGACTCGCTCAGCGGGTCCATGGTGTCGTTGAGCACCAGGGCGCGCAGCTTCTCGGCCAGCGGTGTGCCACCGGGCTCGCGCGTGAGCACCACGCGCCGGCCGGCGGCGTCGAAGGCTTTGGCGAGCATGTCGATGTGCGTGGACTTGCCCGCACCGTCGATGCCCTCGAAGCTGATGAAAAGACCGGTGGTGGCGTTGGACATCAGCGGCGCAGGATGAAGCGCCGCACAGCGGCGTTGTGCTCGTCCAGCGTGGCGCTGAACTGGCTGGAGCCGTCGCCGCGCGAGACGAAGTACATGGCGTTGGTGCGCGCGGGTCGCACGGCAGCCATCAGCGAGGCCTGTCCCGGCAGCGCGATGGGCGTGGGCGGCAGGCCGGCGCGCGTATAGGTGTTGTAGGGCGAGTCGGTGTCCAGGTGCTGGCGGCGCAGGTTGCCGTTGAAGGCATTGCCCAGGCCGTAGATCACGCTCGGATCGGTCTGCAGGCGCATGCCGATGCGCAGCCGGTTGCTGAACACGCCGGCGATGCGGTCCCGGTCGGCCGGCAGGCCGGTCTCCTTCTCGATGATGCTGGCCAGGATCAGCGCCTGCTCGGGCGATTGCAGCGGCCCGTTCGGGTCGCGCTGGGCCCAGGCCTGGGCCAATCGCTCGTCCATGGCGCGCGCGGCCTGGCGCAGCACGGCGGACACCGGCGTGTGCTTGGCGACGCGGTAGGTGTCGGGGAAGAAGCGACCCTCGGGGTGCACGCCGGGCCGGCCGATGCGCTCCATCACCTGGGCCAGGTTCAGGCCTTCCAGGTCCTGGCGCAGATCGGGCGAGCGGCGCAGCGTGTCGATGGCCTGGCTGGAGGTCCAGCCCTCGACGATCAGCGCTTGGGTCATGGCCTGCTCGCCGCGCACCAGCTTGCCCAGCAGGCTGCGCGGCGTGGTGCCGGGAGCGATCTCGTAGACGCCGGCCTTGATGTCGCGCGACTCGCCCGAGAGGCGGAACCAGGCGTACAGCAACTCGGCCGGCGCGTTCACGCCAGCGGCCTCGATGCGGTTGGCCGCCGCGCGAGCGGAACTGCCCGCCGGAATCTCGAACTCGAGCGGCGCGCTGTCGCTGACCGTGGCCGGCAGGCTCAGGGGATGGTGGACCCACCAGTGGGCCGCCATGGTGGCCAGGCCCAGGAGCAACAGGGGGTAAACCACCAAATACTTGAACAGGCGCATGAAGGCGTGCTGAAGACAGGGAGAACGCGCCGGGCGGCGACGGCGCGACAGACGGGCCATGATAATTCAGCGCGCATGTCCCAGCCCTCCCCCCTCCTCCCCCTGAACGGCGTGGCCCCGCTCGGTTCGCTCGGCGTCATCGCCGCCGAGGGCGACGAAGCCGCCGCCTTCCTCCACAGCCAGCTCACGCAGGACTTCGCCCTGCTCGGCGTCAGCGAGGCCCGCCTGGCGGCCCTGTGCACCGCCAAGGGCCGCATGCTGGCCAGCTTCATTGCCTTCAAGCGCGCGCACGACCGCATCCTGCTGGTCTGCCGCCGCGACCTGCTGCCACCCACGCTCAAGCGCTTGCAGATGTTCGTGCTGCGCGCCAAGGTAAAGCTGCGCGACGCCAGCGACGGGTTCGCGCTGCACGGCCTGGCCGGCGAGGCCGTGCCCGCTGGCCTGGGCGCCGCCCCCTGGACCCACCTGGCCGACGGCGACACCAGCATGGTCCGCCTGTACCCCGGCGCCGGCACGCCGCGCGCCCTGTGGGTGGGGCCTGCCGGGACGGCGCCAGCCGGCGCGGCGCTCAGCGAGGCCCAATGGGACTGGCTGGAGGTGATGAGCGGCGTGGCCACCCTCGGCCAGCCCGTGGTCGAGGCCTTCGTGCCGCAAATGCTCAACTACGAATCCGTCGGCGGCGTGAACTTCAAGAAGGGCTGCTACCCGGGCCAGGAGGTCGTGGCGCGCAGCCAGTTCCGGGGCACGCTCAAGCGCCGCGCCTACCTGGTGCAGGCCGACGCGCCGCTCCAGTCCGGCCAGGAAGTCTTCCACGCCAGCGACGCCGAGCAGCCCACCGGCACCGTGGTGCAGGCCGCGCCGAACCCGCAAGGCGGCTGGGACGCCATCGTGTCCATGCAGACCGGCTCGGCCGACGGCGCGGCTCTGCGGGCGGGCGAGGCCACCCTGCAGCTGCTGCCCCTGCCCTACCCCCTGCTGGAAGACATCTAGGCATGTGCCTGATCGCCTTCGCGATCAACGCCGCGCCCGGCGTGCCCCTGCTGGTGGCGGCCAACCGCGACGAGTACTGGGCCCGGCCCACGGCCGCGCTGCACCGCTGGGCCCTGGACGACGGCACCCCCGTCATCGGCGGCCGCGACCTGCGCGAGGGTGGCACCTGGCTCGGTCTGAGCCCGGCGGGGCGCATCGCCTGGCTGACCAACGTGCGCCAGCCCGGCGCCGAGCGGCGCGGCCGCAGCCGCGGCGAACTGGTGGCGCGCTGGCTGCAGAGCGATGCCGACAGCACCGGCTTCGTCGACACCCTGGACCCCGCCGCCTACGCCGGCTTCAACCTCGTGGTGGGCGATCTGCGGCGCGGCGAATGGGCCTGGATCGGCAATCGCCACCCCGATGCGCCCCACGCCGAGCAAGCGCCCGAGCGCCACTGGCGGGCCATCGGCCCCGGCGTGCACACCTTGTCCAACGCCACGCTGAACACGCCCTGGCCCAAGGCGCGCCGGCTCGCCCAGGCCCTGGGCGAGGCCCTGAACGCCAGCGACGAAACGCCCGCGCCGCTGGGCGGTGCGCTCATCGACACCACGCTCGCGTCCGACGCCGAACTGCCGCGCACCGGCGTGCCCGACGCGGTGGAGCGCGTGCTGTCCAGCCCCTTCGTCCATTGGCCGGACCACGCCTATGGCACGCGTTGCTCCACCGTGCTGCGCTGGGACGCCGACGGCGAGCTGCGCATCGACGAATGGACCCACGACGGCGCCGCGGCCACGCCCGCGCTGAGCGAGCGGGCGCACCGGCGCGAGCGGATCAGAGTGCCTTGACCATGGTCTGGTGCGGAATGCCGGCTTCCTCGAACGCCTCGCCCAGCGGCACGAAGCCCAGTCGCGCGTAGAAACCCACGGCGCTGCGCTGCGCGTGCAGCCGCACCTCGCGGTCGCCACGCGCGCGCGCCGCGTCCATCAGCGCGAAGAGCACGCGCCGGCCCAGGTTGCCGCCGCGCAGCACGCGGTGCACGGCCATTCGGCCGATCTTTGACACCCCCGGCGCCTCGCCGCGCAGCAACCGGCCCGTGGCCACCACACGGCCCAGGCGGTTGCGCGCCACGGCGTGCACCGCGTCCGCGTCGGCCGCGTCCATTTCCAACTCGAGCGGTATGCCCTGCTCGCGCACGAAGACCTCGGCGCGCAGCTGGCTCGCGCCTTCGCCAAGCTCGGCCCAAGCGCCCACGCGCAGGTCCACCATGTCCTCGCCCGCCTCGTGGCCCAGCAGGATCGCCCGCAGCGAATCGGGCACAGGCCGCGAGCGCTGCGTGGCCGGATCGGCGAAAACGTAGACGATCTCGCCCGTGATGAGGTGTTCGTCGCCGCGGAAGATCGCGCCCGTGAAGGCCATGGAGCTGGTGCCCACGCGGCCGCATTTCATCGCCACGTCGATCTGCTCGTCCGCGCGCGCCGAGGCGTGGTACTCCACCGTGGCCTTCACCACGTACAGATCGCCCTCGAGCGAGTGCATCGTCTCTTCGTAAGGCAGCGCCAGCGCGCGCCAGTAGTCGCTGATGGCGGTGTCGAAGTACATCAGGTAGTGCGCGTTGAACACGATCTTCTGCATGTCCACCTCGGCCCAGCGCACGCGCAGGCGGTGGAAAAAGCGGAAGTCGTCGCGGCTCAGTCGGGTCATGTCAGTGGTCTCCAAAAGCGCCTCTCAAGGCTCTCGCGGCGTGCTGGTGGGCGGTGCGCGCCTCGGGAATGGCGCGGCCGAACTGCACGAAGTTGTGCACCACGCCCGGGTAGATGTCCAAGTCGACCGCCACACCGGCCAGGCGCAGCCGGTCGCAGAAGGCCAGGCCCTCGTCCACCAGCGGATCGCACTCGGCCAGGCCCATCCACACGGGGGCCACGCCGTCCAGGTCCTTCGGCTCGCCATGCCCGTCGCGTCCGTCCAGCGGGGCGAAGCGCCAATCGTCGCGGTCGGCCGGGGTGCGCAGGTAGTGGCCAAAGAAATAGCGGATGGTCGGCTCGTCCAGGATGAAGCCTTGCGCGTAGGTATGGTGCGAGGGCGTGTCCTGGTGGCCCGCGCAGCCCGGATAGAAAAGCAGCTGCAGCGCCAATGGCCAGCCCGCGTCGCGCGCCTGCAGCGCGGTCACGATGGCCAGGGTGCCGCCCGCGCTGTCGCCCCCCACGGCGATGCGCCCGGCGTCCAGCCCCAGGGCACCCGCCCGGCCGCGCAGCCACGCCAGGCTGTCCCAGGCGTCGTTCACTGCGACGGGGAACTTGTGCTCGGGCGCGAGCCGGTAGTCCACCGACAACACCGCGCAGTCCGCCTGATGCGCCAGCGCGCGGCACAACGGCTCGTGCGTGGCCACGCTGCCGATCGTGAACCCGCCGCCATGGAAATACAGCAGCACCGGCAGGCCATCCGCCTCACTTGGGGCGAACAGCCGCGCGGGCAGCTCGGCGCCGTCGCGCGTGGGAATGCGCAGGTCCTGCACGCGGGCCATCGCCGGCGGCGAGATCTCGAGCACGCCGGCCCCGGCGGCATAGGCCTGGCGCGCCTGCTCGGGCGTGAGCGCGTGGAACGGCGGATGGCCGGCGCGCGCGATGCGGTCGATCACGCCGCGCATCGCTGGCGTCAAGCGCGAGCGCGGATTCGAAGGGTGGGACATGGGAGGGCTTGTCGGCTCGGCGACCGCGCTGGCGCATCGCGTCCGTATAGTTTTCGCTTCCCCGAACCATAACCGGAGACAGACGTGGCCCAGATCCTCTACGTGACAAACATCCTCATCGACTACGGGGCCTTGTCGCAGTTGCCCGCCGAATGCGAGCGCGTGGGCATGCGCCGTCCGTTGATCGTCACCGACGCCGGGGTGCGCGCCGCCGGCCTGCTCGACAGGCTGCAGGCCGCGCTGCAGGGCACGCCCGCTGCGGTGTTCGACCAGACCCCTTCCAACCCCACCGAGGCCGCGGTCCGGGCCGCGGTCGAGATCTACCGCCGCGAACGCTGCGATGGCCTGATCGCGCTCGGCGGCGGCAGCGCCATCGACTGCGCGAAAGGCGTGGCCATCGCCGCCGCGCACGAAGGGCCGCTCAAGACCTACGCCACCATCGAAGGCGGCTCACCCAAGATCAGCGCCGCCGTGCCCCCCCTGATCGCCGTCCCCACCACCGCCGGCACCGGCAGCGAGGTCGCGCGCGGCGCCATCCTCATCGTCGACGACGGCCGCAAGCTGGGCTTCCACAGCTGGCACCTCGTCCCCCGCACCGCGCTGCTCGACCCCGAACTCACCCTGGGCCTGCCGCCCCTGCTCACCGCCGCCACCGGCATGGACGCCATCGCGCATTGCATGGAAACCTTCATGAGCGCGGCCTTCAATCCGCCGGCCGACGGCATTGCGCTCGATGGCCTGCGCCGCGGCTGGGCCCACATCGAACGCGCCACCCGCGACGGCAGCGACCGCGAGGCCCGCCTGCACATGATGAGCGCCAGCATGCAAGGCGCCATGGCCTTCCAGAAGGGCCTGGGCTGCGTACACAGCCTCAGCCACAGCCTGGGCGGCATCAACCCCCGCCTGCACCACGGCACGCTCAATGCCGTCTTTCTGCCCGCCGTGATCCGTTTCAATGCCGAGGCCGACAGCATGCGGCGCGAGCAGCGCCTGGACCGCATGGCCCAGGCCATGGGCCTGGCCGCCGGCGCCGACGTTCCCCAGGCCGTGGCCGACATGAGCGCGCGGCTGGGCCTGCCCAATGGCCTCGCCGCCATGGGCGTGGACCGCTCGCTGTTCGACCGCGTGATCGAAGGCGCCCTGGCCGACCACTGCCACAAGACCAATCCCCGGCTCGCTTCGCCGCAGGACTACCAGGCCATGCTCGAAACCTCGCTAACGGTCTGATTGGCAGGATGGTCGGTCGACTTATTTCCTAGCCCTTTTGTATTCTCAATTATGGAAAAATGACGACTTTTGGAGTGCTGTAATCGGCTTTTCAGGTGAGGAAAAGCCAAAATGCGAAAGCACAGCGCAGTGGGGCGCGTCAGGGCTGCCCCGGTTTCGCTTGTCCAGTCCACAGGCGCCCCGGCCGCCCCTCCGCCGGTCGGCCACCCCTCGGGGTGCGACGAATTCACCTTCGGACCGTTCGTGCTGCGTTCCGACCACCGCGAACTGACCTGCGACGGCGTGCTGCGCCCCCTTGAACGGCGAGCCTTCGACCTGTTGCTCTACCTGCTCAAGAACCATGGCCGGGTGGTCGCCAAAGAAGAGTTGCTGGAACAGGTCTGGCAGCGCCGCTGTGTGACCGACTCCGTCATCGCCCAGGCCGTGCTCAAAGTGCGCAAAGCCCTGAGCGACGCGCCTGGCTTCGAGTGCCCCGTGCACACCGTGCATCGGGTGGGCTACCGCGTGGTGGGCGAAGTGCGCCACCGCCGCGTGGCCCCAGGTCAAACGTCGCGGGGCGCCGCCCTGCTGGTGGTGCGCTGGCCACTCACCCGCCTGGATGACGGACTGAATCTGCCCACCTGGATGCCTGTCGCCCTGGCGGGCTTCGGCGTGTTGTCGCTGCAAGCGCATGGGGTGCAGCCGCTGGACACCGAGCAAACCCCCACCGCGGGCGACGACTCCGTGCGCGCGCAAAGCCGCCTGCGCTTGACGAACGCCCGGGACAAGGACGCAGCGCCGGCGCCCGAGGCCGAGAGGGTTCGCCCGGCATTCACCATGGACATCGAGATTTCGGCCCCCGACTGGCGCACGCGCGTCAGCGCGAGCGCCGATTCGCCGTTCGAAGCCGCCTGGCAAGCCGCCGGTTCGGCCGCACTCGCCATGCGCCTTCGCCAGATCCTGCTGTCCACCTCGCCGGGCGAGGTGGAGCGCCGCTGGGAGCGTCTGGCCGCCTTGATTGGCCACCCACCACCGCTGATGGGGCCCGCCAGTCCCCACCTACCCGCCCTGTGGTGCCGGTCGCTGGTCGAGCGCGGCCTGGACGCCGAGGCCGACATCCTCATGGAAAGCGCTTGGCGTGGTGACCCTCGAACACCTCAGGAAGCCTTGGAGCTGCGACGGCGGGCCTCCCGCTCGAACGCCCCTCACCACGAAGGCTGGGCGGACCTGTGCCTGGCTGTATACGAATGGACCGCTGGCGACTCGCGCCGCGTGGCCCATCTGGTGGACCGCGCCTTGACCCACTTCGATCACGTCACCACCACGCCTCAAGCGGTGCGGGCCGGGGCGACGGCCGAACACCTCATGGCGGTGGTGGGGGTCGACTGGGCGCCGCCCGCGTGGTGGCGCAGCCTGCGCGACGCGCCCGCGGTGGACGGCTCGGCAGGCATCCGACGCTGGCACCGCCTGGCCAACTTGCACCGACAGATCACGCGCGAGGCGTCCGGCGGGCCAGCCTTCCACCGCAGCAGCGAAGCCGGCAGCAACGTCTCGCCGGGCTGCGAAGGCCTTCAAGCCCTGTTGCATGCCCTCTCCGGCCTGACACGGCACGCCGATGGCGACCTCGACACCGCCTTGAGCGAATGGACCCGCGCCCAAGAGCTCGCCGAACGCTCGCCCTGGCTCACACCCCGGATCCTGTGCCGGCTCGCGCTGGGCGATCTGGCCGCTCGGCTGGGTGACGAGGCGCGCCTCGGCGCCTGTCTGCAAGGCTTCGACGCCCTCCCCCTCACCGGCCTGACCCGCTGGAATGCCACACGCGATTGGTTGTTGGCGCGGCGCCTGCGGCTGAACGGCCTGCCCCATGAAGCGTGGCGGTTGGTGGAGAAAGCCCTGCCGGTGCTCTCGCACTGCAGCCTGTGGTTTCGTGACGAGGCCTGGCTCTTTGCCATCGACACCGCTTGGCATACGCGCTCGCGCACGGCACTGCAGGGTTTGCGCGAGACCCTGGGTGGCCACACACAGCGCGACAACCGCAGCATCACCGCCATCGTGCTGGCCACCGACGCCACCATTGCCTTGCTCGACAACGATGTCGCCCACGCGCACCAACTCATCCTGCGCGCCTGGCAAACAGCGCCTTCGTCGGGCGCCAAGCGCCAGCTCGCCATGGCGGCGGCCACCGCCATGCTGTGGCGCCGGCCGGCCTCGTCTCAAACCCTTGATCAGGCCCTCCTGCAGGCCGGAGCCTGGCTGCAGCGCTCGGCGAGCGGCCTTCGCCTGAGCCAGCTGCACCGTCGGCCACACAGCGTGCCCATCACGGTGCAGGCCCCGTCGTTCTATCGGGTGACGGAACCCGCCGAAGACAACACCGGCTGGCTCTGGGCCCCCTGAACGCCGGTAGGCCGCGCCGGCCCCGCCCCGCTATCGGCGGCGCCTTCGGGCCCGGTCGGCGCTGCCGCCGTGGGGGTGGGAGAGCCGATATGGGGCAGACCGCGTTCTCGCGCCAGCGTGACCTGGCGCTGGCGCTCGGCCAGGCGCTCCCGGTCCGCGTCGCCGCGCCGGGCGTGGCAATGGGGGCAACTCACCCCTTCTTCGTAGAGCGGTGAGGCGCGGTCGGTCTCGTCGAGCGGCCATCGGCAGGAGCGGCACAGCGCGTGCCCGCCCGGCTGCAAACCGTGGCCCACACTCACCCGTTCATCGAACACAAAACACTCGCCACGCCAGCGGCTCTCGGCCTCGGGCACGGTTTCCAGGTACTTCAGGATGCCCCCCTGTAGGTGGTACACCTCCTCGAACCCTTGCTGGCGCAACAGGGCCGTGGACTTCTCGCAGCGGATGCCACCGGTGCAGAACATGGCCACACGCGGCTTTACCGGGCCTTGCAGCGCCGGCTGGCTCGCCAGCCAGGCGGGCAGCTCCGTGAAAGCGCCGATACCCGGGTCGACCGCTCCCTCGAAGCTGCCGATCTTGACCTCGTAGTGATTGCGCGTGTCGATCAGCAGCACGTCCGGCTGGGCGATTAGGGCGTTCCAGTCCTCGGGCTTCACGTAGCGGCCGGCGTGCTCTTGCGGCCGCAGGCCGGGCACGCGCAGGGTCACGATTTCACGCTTGAGCCGCACCTTGAGGCGGTGGAACGGCGGCCGCTCGGACCAGGAGGCTTTGTGCTCCAGGTCGCTCAGGCGTGGATCGCGCCGCAGCCAGGCCAGCACCGCCTGCACGCCCGCCTCAGGCCCGGCGATGGTGCCGTTGATGCCCTCGGGCGCCAGCAACAGCGTGCCCTTGACCTGATGCTCCCGGCACAGCGCGATGAGCGGTTCACGCCAGTCGGCGTGGTCGGGCAGGTCGACGAACTTGTAGAGGGCGGCGGTGAGGTACGGTGCGGTCACCGAGGGATTATCCCGCGCGGCCTCGCGGGGCTCACAGCGGTTCGACCCGACGGACGTCGGGCCGGGCCAGCCACTCCCCCAGTTCTTCCGCCAGCTGCCGCGCCGCCTTCACCGCCGCGCCCCAGGCCTTGACGCGCGCGGCCAGGTCCTGGCCGTAGCGCCCGAAGTCGCTGCGATCGGGCAGCTTGCCGCCCGGCAGGGCCTGCTTCACCCAGTCGGGGTCGGGCGCCAGCACCAGCATGTGGTCCAGCGCGGCGCTGCTGCGGTGGCGGCGCTTCCAGGCCTTGTCCAGCCAGCCCGGCACCACCGCCCGCTGGAAATGCGGGTACAGCACGATGGGCGCGGCGGCGTCGTGCCGGTAGTGCAGGTGCAGGTGGTAATCGGTGATGCCGCCGTCCCAGTACGGCCCGTGCGGCGCGCCCGGGATGTCCACCACCGGGCGCAGCACGAAGGGAATGGAGCAGCTGGCCTGCAGGGCCTGCATGAAGTTGTGCGGGCCCATCGGGATCTGGCGCGTGCGCAGGTCGTGGGTGGCGAAGGGCAAGGCGCTGGTGGTGCCGGCCGCCGCGTCCGGCCCCGAGAACACCACCCGCTCCAGCCACTGGCCGAGCGCCGGGCGGCGCACGGCATTGGCCGCGTAGGCGCTCAGGTAGCCCAGGGGCGTGCGCCAGCGCCCATCGTGCGCGAGCAGGCGCCGCCCGCGCGAGGTGACGATGTGCAGCCGCCAGCGCGGGTGCCGCAGCACGGGCTCGACGCGCCCACCGTAGAAGGATTGAAGATTGAGCGAGAACTGCTCGCTCACCTGCTGCGCCGTGGGCCGGCGCTGGCCGGGCGGCAGTTCATAGTGCTGGTGGATGTAGTCGTGCTCAAGCCGCTCGAAGCTGCCCACCGCGTCGGGCAGGCAGGCCGTGGCCATGCGCCAGGCGCCGATGGAGGCGCCCACCAGGTGGATGGGCTGCGGCGCGTCGGCCAGCCAGTGGCCGAACAGCAGGCGGTCGATGGGCCCCAGGATCAGGCCCTTGGGTCCGCCGGCCGCGGCGGGGACGACACCGACGTCCGAGGGGCGCAGGCCCCGCTCACTCAGGTGCTCGAGGGCGGAAGGTCCGGCATAGAGGCGCAGGGCTCGCATGGGCCCGGATTGTCACCGAGCGCTATGGCCCCGGCCCTCAGTGGGGCACGGAATCGCTGGCCGGCTCGACGCGCGGCTTGGCCTCGTCTTCCACCGGGTGCCGGGAAATCGAGGGAATGCGCTCGGCCACCACGGTGTCCGGATCGATGCCCAGCACCACGCCCACCGGGTCTGGGTAGGTGTTGATGAGCAGCTCGCCGCGGAGGTCCTGCTCCTCGGCGCGCGCGCGCCAGGAGCCGATGTGGATGACGCCGGCGATCGGCTCGTACACGTCGTTGTCGAAGGGCGCCGTCTGGTGCTCGATGGCATTGATCATGCGGCGCGGGAACTTCCATTCGCGCGCCAGCGCCGCGCCCACCTCGGCGTAGCTGTACCCGAACAGGCTGCGCTCGGCCTTGGCGCGCTTGAGGTCGAGCATGGGAATGTTGCGGTCCAGTTCGATCATGGCCTCGGGCATGCCCACGTGCATCACCAGCTCGCCGATGGCGTGGATCAGGCCGGCCGTGAAGGCGGTGTTCTCGTCGATGCGGATGGGCAGCGCGATGTAGCGCGACAGGTTGGCCGTGTTCAGGCTGTAGCGCCAGAACTGGTTGAGGTTGACGCCGCCCACCATGTGGAAGCTCTCGCCCAGGGCGCTGGCCACCACCAGCGCGCGCACCTTGATCAGGCCCAGGATGTTCATGGCCTCGCGCGCGTTGGTCACGTTGCGCGACAGGCCGAAGAAGGCCGAGTTGGCCGTTTTGAGCAGCTTGGCCGTGAGAACCGGGTCCTCTTCGATCAGCGAGGCCACCAGCATGGGATCGACGTCGGCCTGCTCGAAGGTTTCGATCAGGCGCCGCACCACCTTGGGTACGGACGGAAGGGCCTGAGGCTGCTTGAGCAGTTTTTCGAGATGCATGGCGATCCTCTTGCGGCTGGAACGTCGGGTGTTTGCTTTGTTTATCGTTACCGGCAGGCGTTTCTTTAGAACTATCGACGACATGGGGCGCGATCAATCCAGGAAGGCCGACAGCGCGTCGGTGAACTCCCATTCGGCCGGGTCTTTGCCCAGCACGCTGCCCAGATCCAGTCCCAGGGTCAGGCCCACCATGTCGGGGAAGGTGGCGGCCAGGCCGCCATCGTCGAGCTGGATTTCCTCGGCGCGCGCGCGCCAGGACGCCAGGTGCAGGATGCCGGCCAGCGGGTCGTACACGTCGCCATCGAACGGCGCGGTCTGGTGCTTGAGCGCGCTCACGATGGCAGGGGGAAAATTCCAGCGCTCCACCATGCCCGCGCCGACCTCGGCGTAGGTGTAGTCGAAACGGTTGCGTTCGGCCTGGGCGCGCTGCAGGTCCAGCGGCGGCGTGCCCATGTCCAAGGGGGCGATCTCATCGGGCATGGCGATGTGCATCACCAGGTCGCCGATGGCGTGGATCAGGCCGGCCGTGTAGGCATTGGACTCCTGCTGCCGCAGCAGGCCCGCCAGGGATTTGGAGATGTCGGCCACGCGCAGGCTGTAGCGCCAGAACTGCGGCAGGTTCACGCCGGGCACGTTCTTGAAGCTGGAGCCCAGCGCGGCGGCCATCACCAGGGAGCGCACGTGCGTCATGCCCAGCATGGCCACGGCCTCCTGGGCGCTGCCGATCTTGCGGCTGGCGCGGAAGAAGGAGGAGTTGGACAGGCGCAGCACCCGGGTGGTGAGCGAGGGGTCTTGCCCCACCAGCTCGGCCACCCGCTTGGGGCTCGGGTCGTCCTTGTTCATCTCCGACATCAGGTCGGCGACGGTGCGGGACATCGCCGGCAAGGCGCCGGGGTAGTTCAGGAGCGCTTCAAGATCCATGGCGGGCGGTGGGGATGAATACCTCGGGCTGACATCGACCCCCCCGCGGCGCTGCGCGCGTCCCCACAAGGGCCGCACCGACGGCCCGGCACGGCCGGTACCGCGGCGCCCCCGATCAAGGCACGCCAGCCAACGAAGTTGTCGCTTCCTGCCCTATCGGCAGGTGGCCGCGGAACTTGATGCGCCGCTCAGCGCGGCTTGGCGCCGCGCAGCTTCTCGAAAGCCGAGGCCATGGCCGAGGGCGCAGCCACCGCGTCCCGCCCGCCCGAGTAGCGAGCGAAGCCCTCGCGCCCGCCGCGCGGCCCGCCCGCACCCGCCCCGCCGCCGTCGCGCCGCGCGGGCGCGGCGTCGAGCTTCATGCTCAGTGAGATGCGCTTGCGCGCCGTGTCGACCTCCAGCACCTTGACCTTCACGATGTCGCCTGTCTTGACGACCTCGCGCGCGTCGTTGACGAACTTGTGGCTGAGCTGGCTCACGTGAACCAGGCCGTCCTGGTGCACGCCCAGGTCCACGAAGGCGCCGAACTGGGCCACGTTGCTCACCGTGCCCTCCAGGATCATGCCTTCACGCAGGTCCTTGATGTCCTCCACGCCCTCGTTGAAACGCGCCACCTTGAAGTCCGGGCGCGGGTCGCGGCCAGGCTTCTCCAGTTCTTTCAAGATGTCTTTCACGGTGATGGCGCCCACGCCGTCCACCGCGAACTGCTCGGGCTTGAGCCGGCCTTGCCAGTCGGCGCGGCCCATGAGCTTGTTCACCGGCTCGCCCACGCTGGCGATGATCTTCTCGACCACCGGATAGCTTTCGGGGTGCACGCCGGTCATGTCCAGCGGGTTGTCGCCGTCGCGGATGCGCAGGAAACCGGCCGCCTGTTCGAAGGTCTTGGCGCCCAGGCCGCTCACCTCGAGCAGTTGCTGGCGGCTGCGGAAGGCGCCGTGCGCCTCGCGCCAGCGCACCACGGCCTTGGCCTGGGAGGCCGACAGGCCCGACACGCGCGACAGCAGCGGCGCGCTGGCGGTGTTCAGGTCCACGCCCACGCCGTTCACGCAATCCTCGACCACGGCGTCCAGCGTGCGCGCCAGCTCGCTCTGGTTCACGTCGTGCTGGTACTGGCCCACGCCGATGCTCTTGGGGTCGATCTTCACCAGCTCGGCCAGCGGGTCCTGCAGGCGGCGCGCGATGCTGGCCGCGCCGCGCAGGCTCACGTCCACGTCGGGCATTTCCTGGCTGGCGTACTCGCTGGCCGAATAGACCGAGGCCCCGGCCTCGCTCACCACCACCTTCTGCACGGCCGGGAAGCGTTTGAGCAGGTCGGCCGCCAGCTTGTCGGTCTCGCGGCTGGCGGTGCCATTGCCGATGGCGATCAGGCTCACGCCGTGCTTCTCGCACAGGCGGCCCAGGGTGTGCAGGGCACCGTCCCAGTCGCGGCGCGGCTCGTGCGGGAACACGGTCGCGGTGTCCACCAGTTTGCCGGTGGCGTCCACCACGGCCACTTTCACGCCGGTGCGGATGCCCGGGTCCAGGCCCATCACCACCTTGGGGCCGGCCGGCGCGGCCAGCAGCAGGTCGCGCAGGTTGGCGCCGAACACCTGGATGGCCACGCCCTCGGCGCCTTCGCGCAGGCGGGCGAACAGGTCGCGCTCGCTGGACAGGCTCAGCTTCACGCGCCAGGTCCAGGCCACGCACTTGCGCAGCAGGTCGTCGGCGGGGCGGCCCTGGTGGCTCCAGCCCAGGTGGCGCGCGATGCGGCCTTCGGCCAGGCTGGGCTGGCCGGGCTGCGGGTCCTCGGGCAGGGCCAGCTTCACGTCCAGGATTTCCAGCCCGCGGCCTCGGAACATGGCCAGCGCGCGGTGCGACGGCACCTTGCCGATGGGTTCGCGCTGGTCGAAGTAGTCGCGGAACTTGGCCACCTCGGGCGCGTTTTCATCCTTGCCGGCCACCAGCTGGCTGGTGATCTGGCCTTCGGCCCAGAGCCACTCGCGCAAGGCCTGCACCAGCGCGGCGTCTTCGGCCCAGCGCTCGGACAGGATGTCGCGCACGCCGTCGAGCACGGCCGCCGCAGTGGTGAAGTCGCTGCCGTCCTCGCCCTTCTCGCTTTTCACGTACGGCGCGGCGGCGGTGGCCGGGTCCAGCGAAGGGTCGGCCCAGAGGGCGTCGGCCAGGGGCTCGATGCCCGCCTCGCGCGCGATCGTGCCCTTGGTGCGGCGCTTGGGCTTGTAGGGCAGGTAGAGGTCTTCCAGTTCCTGCTTGCTGTCGGCGCCGTCGAAGGCCGCGCGCAGCGCGTCGGTCATCTTGCCCTGCTCCTCCACGCTCCTGATCACCGCCGCGCGGCGGTCTTCCAGCTCGCGCAGGTAGGCCAGGCGCGCGTCGAGTTCGCGCAGCTGTATGTCGTCGAGGCCGTCGGTGGCCTCCTTGCGGTAGCGGGCGATGAAGGGCACCGTGGCGCCGCCGTCGAGCAGCTCGATGGTGGCCCGCACCTGCTGCTCACGAATCTTCAGGTCTTGCGCCAGGCGCGCAACGATCTTCTGCATGGGTCTCCCGGTGGCCCCCCAAGGGGTGCCTCACTTCACGAAGCGCGGGAGTTTGCCACAGGCCACCACCCCATCCGGTTCCTTTGCGAGCCATCAAGGAATGCACCTCGGACGCCGGCGAAGGCCCGAATACTGCCGCGGCAGTATGTGGCCGACCGCGCGCCGTTCCTAGCATGCCGCGCCTGAGCCCGTCGGCGCTCATGCAGCGGATGAACCATCGGCCCTTCCCCCGAAAGCACGGCATGAAGAACGAAGCCAGGCACCTGCCCAAAGTGCTCTGCGTGGACGACGAGGCCCCGCTGCGGCGCTCGCTGCGCTGGCTGCTGCGCGGCGAGTTCGACGTGGTGGTGGCCAGCGACGGCGCGCAGGCGCTGGCCCTGCTCGGCGCCCAGCGCTTCGATGTGCTGCTGTCCGACCAGCGCATGCCCGGCATGTGCGGCACCGAGCTCCTGCGCCAGGCCCGGGAAGCCTCGCCGCACACCGTGCGCCTGCTGCTCGCGGGCTGCGCCGATTTTTCCTCGGTGGTGTCCGCGCTGAACGAGGGCGACGTGTTCCGCTGCATCAGCAAACCCTGGAACGACGCCCGGCTGATCCGCAGCGTGCAGGACGCGGCCCGCCTGTCGCGCCTCACGCGCCTGGCCTGGAGCGACTTCCAGGACACGGGCACCGACGGCGGCGCGCCCGCGCGGCACGAAGAAGTGCTGCTCGTGCAGGCCGACGCCGGGCTGGCCCGCGCCTGCACCCAGGCCTGCGCGGCCCAGGCAATGCCCCCCGCCCGCCTGCTGCTGGCCCAGGACATGGCCGACGCGCTCACCCTGCTCGCGCAGCGCCGGCCGGCGGTGCTGCTGCTGCAACAGGCCGGCGACCCGCGCGGCGCGCTGGAACTGGTGCGGGCCGTCAAACGGCGCACGCCGGCCCTGTCGGTGGTGCTGGCCAGCGCCTCGCACGACCTGAACGCCCTGCAGGAGCTCATCGACGAAGGCCTGATCTGCCACTACCTCGGCCTGCCGGCCGACGGCGCCCACCTGGCGCTGATGCTGGAGCGCGCCATCGAGCGCCACCTGGTGCTGCGCCGCAAACCGCACTGGCTGGCGAGCGCGCGCCGCCAGCGCCGCGACGAAAGCCGGCTGGGACTGGAAGCCCAGCGAGAAACCGCGCCGCGCCGGCACCACCGCCACTGGCTCCTGCGCTGGTGGCCCGGCGCCGACGGGGACTGAGCGGCGGCCCCGGCCCTGCGCGGGCCAACGAAGCCCCCTTCAGCGCGCCAGCCAGGCCTCGGTGTCGACGAGTGTGGCGTACGACGAACCCAGCGCCGCCATGAAGGCCCCGTGCACCTGCGCGGCCGGCACCGTCTGACCACCGAAGATCAGATCGCGCGTGGCGCAGGCGTCGTGCACCACGGTCACGGCGTAGCCCTGGTCGGCGGCGGCGCGCGCGCCGGCGTCGATGCACATGTGGCTCATGGCGCCCACGATCACCAGCTCGCGCACGCCCAATTCGTCCAGCAGCGCCTTCAGCGGCGTCTCGCGGAACGCATTGGGAAAGTGCTTGACGATCACCGCCTCGCCCTCGGCGGGCGCCACCGAGGCGTGGATCTGCACGTTGGGCGTGCCTGGCGTGAACACCGGCGCGTCGGGCCGGCCGGCCTCGTGACGCACATGGACCACCGGCACCCCCTGGGCGCGCGCCTTGGCGATCACGCGCGCCGCGTTGGCGCTGGCCGCCTCGATGCCGACCAGGGGCAGTTTGCCGGTTGGGAAGTACTCGTTCTGCAGGTCGATCACGACCAGGGCGCGGGAGGGCATTCGGGGCTCCGTGGGTTCAAGCGTTGTTGGTCCCGGATGGGGACCAGCGAATGATCCCGGGGGGCCAGCCCGGCGCACAGTGGCGTCATCGACATTCCAAAGGGCAGAATCGACACATGCCCTCCCCCGCCCCCACCGAAATCGGTCTGGTGCTCTACCCCGGCGCCCAACTGGCCGCCGTGCTGGGCATGAGCGACCTTTTCGACTACGCCTCGCGCACCGCCACCCCGCGCGTGGGCGGCGCCGCCCACGCCCTGCGCGTGAGCCACTGGCAGTTGCATGAGCAGGGCCCGCCCTCGCGCGTGTTCGACAGCGCCCCCGGTCAGGCCGGCACGCCCGCCGTGCTGGTGCTGCCACCCAGCCTGAACCCGCCGCTGGCGCGCGAGGCCGCCGCGCCCTTCGGCGCCTGGCTGCGCGAGCGGCACGCGGCCGGCGTGGCCCTGGCCTCGGTGTGCGCGGGCGCCTTCGTGCTCGGGGAGACCGGCCTGCTGGCCGGGCGCACCATCACCACCCACTGGCGCTACGCCGAGGCCTTCCAGGACCGCTTCCCCGGTGTGCGGCTCGACACCGACCAGCTCATCGTCGACGACGGCGACATCCTCACCGCCGGCGGCGCCATGGCCTGGACCGACCTGGGCATGCGCCTGATCGACCGCACCCTGGGGGCCACGGTGATGGTGGAGACGGCGCGCTCGCTGCTGGTCGATCCGCCCGGGCGCGAGCAGCGCTACTACAGCGCCTTCTCACCCCGGCTGCGCCACGGCGACGCCGCCGTGCTCAAGGTGCAGCACTGGCTGCAGGCCACCGACGCGAAGGACATCGCCCTGACCACGCTGGCCGCGCGCGCCGGGCTGGAGGAGCGCACCTTCCTGCGCCGCTTCCAGAAGGCCACCGGCATGACCACCACCGAGTACTGCCAGCGCCTGCGCGTGGGCCGGGCGCGCGAGATGCTGCAGTTCGGCCGCCTGCCGGTGGACCGCATCGCCTGGGACGTGGGCTACGGCGACACCAGCGCCTTTCGCAAGGTGTTCATCCGTTTCGTGGGCCTCACGCCGGGCGAGTACCGCCGGCGCTTCCACGCGGGTTGACGGGACCGATGCAGGACGACCTGTTCGGCGGACCACCTTCACCGCCCGCCTCCCCGCCGCCAGCGCCCGCCGATGCCCCACCCGCGCGCCGCCGCGGCGGCGCCGGCGTCTTGCCCGCCGAGCACAGCGAGGCCCTGCGCGCCCTGGCCGCCGCCCTGCCGCCGCGCCTGCGCCTGGGCACCTCGTCCTGGACCTACCCGGGCTGGGCCGGCCTGGTCTGGGACCGCGAGTACCCCGACGCCACACTGTCCAAACAGGGACTCGCCGCCTACGGCCAGCACCCGCTGCTGCGCTGCGTCTGTATCGACCGCAGCTTCTACCGCGCCCTCACCGAGCTGCAGTTCCGGCGCTACGCCGAGCAGGTGCCGAGCGATTTCCGCTTCGTCGTGAAGGCCCCCGCGCTGGTCTGCGACGCCCAGGTTCGCGGCGAGGACGGCATGGGCCGCCAGCCCAACCCGCTGTTCCTGAACCCGGCCGTGGCGGTGAGCGAGTTCATCGAACCCGCCCTGGCCGGCCTGGGACACAAGGTCGGCGCGCTGGTGTTCCAGCTGAGCCCCCTGCCCTTCGCGCAGTTGCAGCGCCTGCCGCTGCTGCTGGAGCGCCTGCGCGCCCTGCTCAAGGCCCTGCCGGACGTGCGTGGCGCCACGCCCGACGGCGTGGTCGCGGTGGAGGTGCGCGACCCCGAGTGGCTGTCGCCGCGCATCGCGCCCGCGCTGGCCGAGGTGCTGCGCGAGGCCGGCGCCACCTACTGCCTGGGCCTGCACGCCAAGATGCCGCGCATGCAGGACCAGCTGCCGCTGCTGCGCGCCCTGTGGCCCGGCCCCCTGGTCTGCCGCTGGAACCTCAACCCCCTGCATGGCGCCTACGGCTACGAAGACGCGCAGCGGGAGTACAGCCCCTACGACCGCATCCACGACGTGGACGAGGACACGCGCGCGCTCATCGTGCGCACGGTGCGCGGCGTCACCGGCGCGGGACAGAACGCCTACGTGACCATCAGCAACAAGGCCGAGGGCTGCGCGCCGCTGTCGGCGCTGGCGCTGGCCGAGCGCCTGGCCGAACCGCCCCTCAGCGACTGAGGCCAGGCGGGGGCGGATCGAACAGGTCGGGCTCCAGCGCGCCCTCGATGCCCAGCATGCGCAGCTTGGTCACCGCCCCGCCGCGCGCCGAGAAGCCGCCCGGCTGGCCGCCCGCCGCCATCACGCGGTGGCAGGGCACGATGGGCGCGAAGGGGTTGGCCCCCATGGCTTGCCCCACGGCGCGCGCCAGTTGCGGGTCGCCCAGGGCCTGGGCCACCTCGCCATAGGTGCGCGTCTGGCCCGGCGGGATGCGCCGCGCGACGTGGTAGACCCGCTGGTGGAACGCGCTCACGCGCGCCATGTCGAGCACCACCTCCAGCAGGTCGCGCCGCTCGCCCGCCATCAGGGCCACCACCCCCGCGATGGCGTCTTGCACCGGCGGCGGTGGCTCGGCCTCGGGCGGCTCACCGGCGCAGTGGCCCCACAGGCGCCGGCGCGTGGCCGCGTCGTCGGCCTCGGGCAGCTGCACGGCCACGATGCCCGCCGGCCCCCAGGCGATGCCGCAACGGCCGATGGCGGTGTCGAACAGGCAGTGCCCGCTGGCGGCCGCGGCGTCCATGCGGCCTCAAGCTTCGCGCAGCGCGGCGCGCAGCTGCGCCCCCACTTCCGGGCGTTCCATGAAGGGGTCGGGCGGGTTCTGAACGTTCACGATGGCCTCCATGCGCGAGCGCACATTGCCCAGGGCCTTGGGGTGACTGAAGACGTAGAAGCGGTCGGCTTCGATGGCCTCGAACACCTTGTGCGCCACCTCGGGCGCCGTCACCTTGCCCGACCCCACGGCCTTGTCCGTCATGGCCTGGCCGATGAGCTGGCTTTTCGTCAGGCGCTCGCCGGCCAGCTCGGCCGGCTGGTTGCGCTGGCTCTGGCTGATGCCGGTGGGCACGAAGTAGGGGCAGAGCACGCTGGCGCCGACCTGTTCGCTGACCAGGCGCAGGTCCTGGTAGAGCGTTTCGGTGAGCGCCACCACCGCGTGCTTGCTGACGTTGTAGATGCCCATGTTGGGCGGCGTGAGCAGGCCCGCCATGCTGGCGGTGTTGACGATGTGGCCGCGCCAGGCCGGGTCGGCCTTCGCGGCGGCCAGCATCATGGGCGTGAACAGGCGAACGCCGTGCACCACGCCCCAGACGTTCACGCCCAGCACCCACTGCCAGTCGCGCACCGAGTTCTCCCAGATCAAGCCGGCCGACCCCACGCCCGCGTTGTTGAAAACGAAGTGCGGCGCGCCGAAGGTCTGCTGCACCTCGGCGGCCAGGGCCTCCATCTGCGCGGCGTCGGACACGTCCACGCGGCGCGCCAGCACCTTCGCGCCGCTGGCCGTCATCTCGGCCTCGGCGCGCGCCAGGGCGTCGGCCTGCACGTCCACCAGCACGAGGTTCATGCCGCGCCGGGCGCCGATGCGCGCGCACTCCAGGCCGAAGCCCGAGCCCGCGCCGGTGAGCACGGCGGTCTTGCCGTGGAAGTCCTGGATCATGGTGTCGTCTCCTGTGGTGTCGTGTGTTCAGCGGCGCAGCATTTCGACGTGCGGGATGCCGTCCTCGTCGTAGGGCGGGCCCTCGGTCTCGAAGCCGTGCTGGCGGTAGAAGCCCTGCAGGTGCGCCTGCGCGCCGATGCGGATCGGCTGTTCACCCCAGAGCGCGTGCAGCTGGCGCACCGCCTCGCGCATGAGCGCGTGGCCCATGCCGGTGCCGCGCGCGGACGGGTCGCTCACCACGCGGCCGATGCTGGCCTCGGCGAACTTCAGGCCGGCCGGCACCAGGCGCGCATAGGCCAGCAGGACGCCGTCGCGTTCGCCCAGCAGGTGGTGGCAGGCGGGGTCGGCGCCGTCCATGTCCTGGAACACGCAGTGCTGCTCCATCACGAACACCTCGGTGCGCAGGCGCAGCAGGTCGTACAGCGCCTGGGGCTTCAAGGCGTCGAAGGCTTCGCAGCGCCAGTTCAGCGCGCCGCTCAAGCCCGAACCTCGCGCAATACGTAGCCCACGCGCGGAAAGTGCACGTGCACCGTGCCGGCGCGCTCGTCCTGGCGTTCGATGGTGTAGCGCGTGCGCGTGGCCGCGCGCAGCAGGCCTTCGCTGGTTTCGGTGCCGAAGGCCTCGGCGGCGATGCTGACGCGGCTGCCCAGCGCAATGCCGTGGTCGTCCTGGAAGGACTCGTCGGGCCCGATGGGTTCGGGCGTGGCGGCGTGCGCGATGCCCACGGCGTCGGCGCTGCTCAGGCGCTCGCTGCGGCCATGGCCGATGGCGGCCAGTCGGACCATCCACTCCAGCACGTCGGGCGTGGCGTCCAGGATGCTGGCCAGGCCCGGGTTGAGCGTGCGCGTGAACCACAGCGGGTGGTAGGCCGCGAAGTCGGCGATGCAGGGCACCTCGCCCAGCAGGTAGGGCTGGTCGTCGAGCATGTTGGCCAGGCGGCGCAGGTAGCTGCGGTAGGCGCTGGTGGCGTCGGCGGGGCGCAGCAGCGTCATGTTCTGGCGCATGGCGGCGCGGTCGCTGGCGCAGGCCTGGCCCTCGCCGGCCGGGCGGCTGGCGAACATCGCCGCCGCGCCCTTGGGGCTGAGCGTGTAGCCCATGGAGGCCCAGAACAGGGAGGAATCGGCCCACTGCGCCACGGTGCGCGACAGGCCACGCGCGTGCGCCGGGAACAGCGGGGGCTCGGGCTCGCGGTGTTCCAGCACGTCGGCGATGAGGGCGGTGTCGCAGTAGATGTCGGCGCCGATCTGCAGCAGCGGCGTCTTGCGGTAGCCGCCGGTGAGGGCCACCACGTCGGGCTTGGGCATCACCGCGGGAATGTGCACGCTGTGCCAGACCAGGCCTTTGTGGCCGAGCATGAGCCGCGCCTTCTCGGCGAAGGGCGACATGGGGTAGTGGTGGAGGATCAGGTCGTGCATGGTGGTGGCGTGCATGGCCGTGGACTCGTTCATCGGGTCAGCGCGGCATGGCCCGCTCGATGATGGCGTCGACCCCGGTGCCGGCGGACAGCGAACCGAAGCTGTGGCCCCAGTGCCCGCCCAGCCGCGAATCGCAGAAGGCGTTGAACACGGCGGCCGGCGCGGTCTGCGCCAGCAGCGCGGCCTGCACGGCCAGCGCCACGTCCTGCGCCAGGCGGCGGGCCTCCATCTCGGTGGCCATTTCTTCCACGCGCAGCGGCAGGCGCGCGGCCAGGTGGTCCAGCGCGGCGTGCTGGCCCCTGGCGGGCGCCAGCTCCTGCGCCAGCGCGGCAGCGGCATCGGCCTTGCGGATGGCCCGCAGCAGGTCCAGCGCCATGATGTTGCCGGCCCCTTCCCAGATGGAGTTGAGCGGCATCTCGCGGTAGATGCGGGCCATGATGCCCTCACCGCCCTCTTCCACGTAGCCGTTGCCACCCAGGCACTCCATGGCCTCCTGCGCGAAGTGGCTGCCGCGCTTGCAGATCCAGAACTTGGCCACCGGCGTCAGCAGGCGGGCCATCACCTGCTCGTGCGGGTCGTGCTGGCGGTCGAAGGCGCGCGCCAGGCGCAGCGCCAGCGCGGTGGCGGCCTCGGATTCGAGCGCGAGGTCGGCCAGCACGTTCTTCATCAGTGGCTGGTCGATGAGGAACTTGCCGAAGGCCTTGCGCTGCGTGGTGTGGTTGAGCGCGATGGACAGGGCCTGGCGCATCAGCCCGCTGGTGCCCAGGGCGCAGTCCAGGCGCGTCATGGTGCCCATGGCCAGGATCTGCGGCACGCCGCGCCCTTCCTCGCCCACCAGCCAGGCCGTGGCGCCCAGGAACTCCACCTCGGAGCTGGCGTTGGCCTTGTTGCCCAGCTTGTCCTTCAGGCGCTGGATGCGGATGGCATTGAGCGAGCCGTCGGGCAATACGCGCGGCAGGAACAGGCAGCTCAGGCCGCTGGCCGTCTGCGCGAGGATGAGGAAAGCGTCGCACATGGGCGCCGAGAAGAACCACTTGTGGCCGGTGACCGCGAAGCGCTGGCCCCAGCCGTCGCGGCCCGCGGGCTCGGCGCGCGTGGTGTTCGCCCGCACGTCGGAGCCGCCCTGCTTCTCGGTCATGCCCATGCCCATGGTGGCACCGGGCTTGTCGCGCCAGAGCTTCAGCGCGGGGTCGTAGTCGCGGCTGGTGAGCTGCGGCGCCCAGTCGCGGTAGATGGCGGCGTTGTCCTGCAGCGCGGGCGTGACCGCGTAGCTCATGGAGATGGGGCACAGCACCGAGGGCTCCAGCTCGGTGAACAGCATGAAGCCGGCGGCGCGGCGCAGGTGGGCGTTGCCGCTGGCCTGTTCCGCGGCGCCAAAGGCGGCGCCGTGCAGGCCGGCGCCCACCGCCTCGCGCATCAGCGCGTGGTAGCTGGGGTGGAACTCCACCTGGTCGATGCGCTCGCCCACGCGGCTGTGGGTCTTGAGCTGCGGCGTGAACACGTTGGCCAGGCGCGCATGGGCCTGCATCCCGGCGCTGCCCACGGTGGCGCCCAGGGCGCGCAGGCCGGCGGTGTCCAGCCCCGGCGCGTTGAAGGCCAGCGCGGCCTGCAGCGCGCGGTTGGTGTCGAAGAGGTTGACGTCCACCAGCGGCGCGGGCTGGTTGAAGACTTCATGCGTGGACAGCATGTCGGGCCTTTCTCGTGGCAAAGATCAGGGACCAGGTCTGGCGGACATCGCGCACCTCGGCGGCGTGGAGCGCGCCCTTCTCGCGCAGCAGGGCCTCGCGAAACGCCTCACCGAGCGCCGGCGCCACGTGCATGGCCGCCTCAGACCAGCTTGACCAGCTGCTTGCCGAAGTTCTTGCCCTTGAGCAGGCCCAGGAAGGCCTCGGGCGCAGCGGCGATGCCCTGCGCGACGGTCTCGCGCGGGCGCAGCTTGCCGGTGCCCACCAAGGTGCCCAGCTCCTTGAGCGCCTCGGGCCAGACCTCCATGTGCTCGCTGACGATGAAGCCCTCGACCTTGAGCCGGTTGACCAGGATGAGCGCCGGGTTGGCCAGCGGCAGCGGCTGGCCGTCGTAGCCGGCGATCATGCCGCACACGGCGATGCGGCCGAAGGCGTTCATGCGCAGCAGCACGGCGTCCAGGACCATGCCGCCCACGTTCTCGAAGTAACCATCGATGCCGTTCGGGCAGGCCTCCTTGAGCGCCTTGGCCAGCGAGTACATGTCCTTGTGCAGGCGGTAGTCGATGCAGGCGTCGAAGCCCAGCTCTTGCACGGCGTATTGGCATTTCTCGGGTCCGCCCGCGATGCCCACCGCGCGGCAGCCGCGCGCCTTGGCCAGCGCACCGAAGGCGCTGCCCACGGCGCCCGTGGCCGCGCTCACCACCACGGTGTCGCCGGCCTTGGGGTTGATGATCTTCACCAGGCCGTACCAGGCCGTCACGCCGGGCATGCCCACGGCGCCCAGGTAGTGGCTCAGCGGCACATGGGTGGTGTCCACCTTGCGCAGCGCGCCGGGTTGCTCGGCATCGACCACGCTGTACTCCTGCCAGCCGCCCATGCCCACCACCTGATCGCCGACGGCGTACCTGGGGTGCTTCGATTCGGCCACCACGCCCACGGTGCCGCCGATCATCACCTCGCCCAGGGGCTGGGAGGCGGCGTAGCTCTTGCTGTCGTTCATGCGGCCGCGCATGTACGGGTCCAGGCTGAGGAAGTGGTGCCGCACCAGCACCTGGCCGTCTTTGAGCGGGGGTGTCTCGGTGCTGACGAGCTTGAAGTTGTCGACGGTGGCCTCGCCCTTGGGGCGGTTGTCGAGCAGGATCTGGCGGTTGGTGGGCATGGGGGTCTCCCGTTGGGTCAGTCGGTGGGGATGCGGTTGAGCGGGTTCACGCGGCCCGGTCCCGTGGGCAGGCGCGGCACGAACTTGAAGGTGCCCGTGGCGTGGCTGCACAGCTGGCCGCCGGCGTCGAGCACGCGGCCCTCGGTGAAGGCCATGGTGGCGGTTCGGTGCAGCACCAGGCCGCGCGCCAGCAGCGGGCCCTTGGCGGCGCGCACGAAGCTGGTTTTCATCTCGATGGTGACGCAGCCCATGTCGGGCTGCAAGGAACGCGCGGCGTGCGCCATCACCACGTCCAGCAGGGTCATGCCGACGCCGCCATGCACCACGTCGAAGGAATTCAGGTGCTCGGGCGCGGGGTCGTAGGCCATCTGGGCTTCGCCGCCCTCCATGCGCTCGAGGCGAAAGCCGAGCAGATCGACAAAGGGAATGCGTACCGAGAATTCCATCAACCGCCCGTGATGATCGAGACGCCGCCGTCCACGGCCAGCCATTGGCCGGTGATGTGCTTGCCGGCGTCGCTGGCGTACAGCACGGTCAGGCCCTTCAGGTCCTCGTCGTCGCCCAGGCGGCCCAGCGGGGCGTGCGCGGCCAGCTTGTCCTCGCCCATGGCCTTGAGCGTGCCCTGGGTCATCTTGCTGGGAAAGAAGCCCGGGCAGATGGCGTTGACGCGGATGCCATGCTCGCCCCACTCGGCCGCCAGTGCGCGCGTGAAGTTGATGACCGCGCCCTTGGAGGTGTTGTAGGCGATGGTCTTCATGCCGCGCGGGTTGCCGCCCAGACCGGCGATGGAAGCCGTGTTGATGATGCTGCCGCCCTTGCGCGGGATCATGCTGCGGCGCGCGACCTCCTGGGCCAGGATGAAGTAGCTGCGCACGTTGAGGTCCATGACCTTGTCCCAGGCGTCCACCGGGTGGTCCTCGGCCGGCGCGCCCCAGGCCGCGCCCGCGTTGTTCACCAGGATGTCGATATGGCCCAGGCGCCGCATCGCCTCGTCGACCAGCCGGCGGCACTCGTCTTCGCTCTGGCCGTCGGCGGCCAACCATTCGGCGGCGATGCCGGCGGCCGTGAGTCCCGCGCAGGCCTCCTCCAGGTCCTTGGCCTTGCGCGAGCTGATCAGCACGCGCGCGCCGGCCTCGCCCAGCGCGTGCGCCATCTGCAGGCCCAGGCCGCGCGAGCCGCCGGTGATGAGGGCGGTGCGGCCTTGGAGGTCGAAGAGCTGGGAGAGGGTGCGGGTCATGTCTGGTCTGCCTCGTGTGTTGTTCGGGGTGGGGGAAACCGGGTCATTGTGGACCGTGGCGCGGCGCCTGTGTGTCGCCCGGGTGGCGCCGGCGCGCCGGGCTCAAAACGCCTCTTCCGGCAGCTCGGCGCAGG
>NZ_MKSS01000007.1:0-4366 GCF_001897365.1 Hydrogenophaga sp. 70-12 | reverse complement strand
GAAGGCGCGAGATGCTCCCTGCTTCAGTACAGCGCTTTCATGGTCTGGCCAATTTCATGTCCTTGGGCAATCTGAATCGGATCGAGAAACTTCCAAGGACCAAGATCACCCACTTCCCCGCTGGCCAGGCGATCGCCTTCGCGGCCACCACATACACCAACGACGCCTCCTGCGGCCCATTGTTTCTTCGGTTCACACCGGAGGAAGGCAAACGCTATGTGCTGTCGACGGATTTGCAGGACCACATCTGCCGATTGAGCATTCAAGCCTTGGACGAAGCATCACAGGCGCGTCCCGTGAAGCACTCGCGTTGGCGCTGCGTCAAGCCATTCCTGGGATTCGGCAAGCCCACGCTCATTGGCCCCAACGAGATCAATTGACGTGATCCCGGCAGAACCACGTTACCGCCGGTGCGGGCTCGCTGGCTGCCTCACCGCCCCGGCGGCACCAGAATCGTCGGCTTCGCCTCGGGCAGCATGCCCGGGTGGTCCAGGCTGAAATGCAGGCCGCGGCTTTCGCGGCGCAGCATGGCCGACATGACGATCAGGTCGGCCACCTGCACCAGGTTGCGCAGCTCCAGCAGGTCGCGCGTGACGTGGAACTGCGCGTAGAACTCATGGATCTCGCGCTGCAGCAGGGTGATGCGGTGCGCCGCGCGCTCCAGGCGCTTGTCGGTGCGCACGATGCCCACGTAGTCCCACATGAAGCGGCGCAGCTCGTCCCAGTTGTGCGAGATGACGACCATCTCGTCGGCGTCGGTCACGCGGCTGTCGTCCCACAGCGGCAGCGCCGGCGTGTCGGGTGCCTGGTGCGCGCGGATGGCGCTGGCCGCCGCCTGCGCGAACACCATGCACTCCACCAGCGAATTGCTCGCCAGCCGGTTGGCGCCGTGCAGGCCGGTGCAGGTGGTCTCGCCCACGGCGTACAGGCCGGCGATCTCGGTGTGGCCCTGCAGGTCGGTGACGACGCCGCCGCAGGTGTAGTGCGCGGCCGGCACCACCGGGATGGGCTCCTTGGTGATGTCGATGCCCAGCTCGGCGCAGCGCGCCAGGATGTTGGGGAAGTGCTCGCGCAGGAACTCGGGGCTCTGGTGCGAGATGTCCAGGTGCACGCAGTCCAGGCCATGCTTCTTCATCTCGAAGTCGATCGCGCGCGCCACCACGTCGCGCGGCGCCAGTTCGGCGCGCGGGTCGTGGTCGGGCATGAAGCGGTGGCCGCCCAGGTGCGGCGGCAGCTTGAGGATGCCGCCTTCGCCGCGCACGGCCTCGGTGATGAGGAAGCTCTTGGCGTGCGGGTGGTACAGGCAGGTGGGGTGGAACTGGATGAACTCCATGTTCGCCACCTGGCAGCCCGCGCGCCAGGCGGCGGCGATGCCGTCGCCCGTGGCGGTGTCGGGGTTGGTGGTGTAGAGGTAGACCTTGCCCGCGCCGCCCGTGGCCAGCACGGTGTGGCGGGCCGCGAAGGTGACCACCTCGTCGCGCACGGTGTCGAGCACGTAGGCGCCAAAGCAGCGGCGCTCGCCGCAGCCGCCGACATGGCGCTCGGTGATCAGATCCACCAGCATGTGGTGCTCGAACACCTGGATGCCGGGCGTGGCCTTCACCCGCTCGACCAGGGTGGCCTGCACGGCAGCGCCGGTGGCGTCGGCCGCGTGCACGATGCGTCGGTGGCTGTGGCCGCCCTCGCGCGTGAGGTGCAGCTCGCCGTCGGCGGTGGAGAAGGGCACGCCCAATTCGCGCAGCCAGGCGATGGCGGCGGGTGCGTTCTCCACCGTGAACTCGGTGGCCTCGCGGTCGCTCAGCCCGGCGCCGGCCACGAGGGTGTCTTCCACGTGCGAGGCGTAGCTGTCGCCCTCGGCCAGCACGGCGGCGATGCCACCCTGGGCCCAGTTGCTCGAGCCGTCGAGCAGGGCGCGCTTGGTGATGACGGCCACGCGGTGGGTGGCGCTCAGGTGAAGGGCGGTCGACAGCCCTGCCAGGCCGCTGCCGATGACCAGGACGTCGAAGTGTTGGGTCATGTGCTGTTGGAGGACGGAGTACGAGCCGCCGCCGGGCCGCCCCAAGGCGGCTCAGCCCCCTTGGGGGGCCGCGACCCGCGCAGCGGCGGAGCGTGGGGGCTCATGATGTGGGGGTATAGGCCAGGCGCACGTAGATGGGCGCGAAGGCCTCGGCCTGGGTCAGCTCGATCAGGGTTTCCTTGGCGAGCTCGAGCATGGCGATGAAGGTGACGACCACCACCGGCACGCCCCGGCTGGTGTCGAACAGGTCGCCGAATTCGACGAACTGGCGGCCCTGCAGCTGGCGCAGCACGATGCTCATGTGCTCGCGCACCGACAGCTCCTCGCGGCTGATCTTGTGGTGCTGCACGAGCTTGGCGCGCTTGAGGATGTCGCGCCAGGCGCTCTGCAGGTCGACCATGTCCACGTCGGGAAAGCGCGGCTGCAGCGCCTGCTCGACATAGATCTGGGCGCGCAGGAAGTCGCGGCCGTACTGGGGCACCTCGGACAGGCGCTGCGCGGCCAGCTTCATCTGCTCGTACTCGAGCAGGCGGCGCACGAGTTCGGCGCGCGGGTCCTCGGCCTCTTCGCCCTCGGCCGTTTTCTTGGGTGGCAGCAGCATGCGCGACTTGATCTCGATCAGCATCGCGGCCATCAGCAGGTACTCGGCCGCCAGTTCGAGGTTGTTGGCGCGGATTTCCTCGACGTACTCCAGGTACTGGCGCGTGACCCCGGCCATGGGGATGTCGAGGATGTTGAAGTTCTGCTTGCGGATCAGGTAGAGCAGCAGGTCCAGCGGGCCCTCGAAGGCCTCGAGGAAGACGCGCAGCGCGTCGGGCGGGATGTACAGGTCCTGCGGCAGCTTGAACAGCGGCTCGCCATAGAGCCGCGCCAGCGCCACGTTGTCGACCACCGAGGGCAGCACCTCGTCGAGGCCCTGCGGGGCTTCGTCCAGGGAGGGCGCCGGTTCGGTCATGGTCGCCGGCTCAGTTGAAGTCGGAATTCGTCTGGTAGACGTAGGGCTTCTGCGGGACCTCGGCCGCCTCGGCCTCGGCCGCGAACTCGCGGTCGATGGTCTTGTCCCAGAGCAGGCCGCGGCCCTCGCGCTGCCGGGCCTCCAGCCCCGGCCGATCGGCCTTGAGCTGCTCGATGAACTGGGTGGCTTCGGATTGGTAGTCGGGGCGGCGGAAGAAGGACATGGCGGCGGGGGAGGGTGTCCGGATCGGGGAAACCGGCGATTTTACTGGCCGTCCCCGGTGGCCTCGGCCAGGCGTCCGGCAAAGCCCGAGCGCGCCATCAGCGAGGCCGGCTGCGGCTGCAGGCCCACGATCTCCAGCCGCCCGCCGCGCCGCCGCAGCGCCTTGTGCAGCTGCTCCAGCGCGTCCAGGCCGGTGGTGTCGAGCGAGACCATCAGGTGCGCGTCCAGCAGCAGGTGCAGCGGCCCGGGCGCGGCCTCCACCTCGGCGACGATGGGGTCGATCTTGGTGACCGCGCCGAAGAACAGCGAGCCGTAGAGCCGCCAGGTCTGGCGGCCGTCCTCGCGCCGCACCGGCTCGGCGCTGAAGATGTCGCGCTGGCGCCGCACGAACAGCACCACCGCCAGCACCAGGCCCAGCTCCACGGCCACCGTGAGGTCGAAGACGATGGTGACCGAGAAGGTGCTCAGCAGCATCAACCGGTAGTGGTTGCTGAAGTGCTTCAGACGGGCGAACTCGCGCCACTCGCCCATGTTCCAGGCCACGAACAGCAGCACGCCGGCCAGCACCGCCAGCGGGATGTGAAAGGCCAGCGGCGCCGCCGCCAGCACCACCACCGTGAGCGTGAGCGAATGCACCATGCCCGCCACCGGCGAGGCCGCGCCGGCGCGGATGTTGGTGACGGTGCGCGCGATGGTGCCGGTGACCGGCATGCCGCCGAAGAAGGGCACCACCGCGTTGGCCACGCCCTGGGCCATCAGTTCCTGGTTCGGGTCGTGCTTGCGCGCGTCGGCGAGCTGGTCGGCCACCCGCGCGCACAGCAGCGACTCCACAGCCCCCAGCAGCGCGATGGTCAGGGTGGGCGTGACCAGCAGGCGCACGGTCTCCCACGAAAAATCGGGCAGTGCAAAGGCCGGCAGGCCCTGCGGGATGCCACCGAACCGCGTGCCGATGGTCTCCACCGGCAGCTTCAGCGCCCAGGCCAGCAGCGAGAGGGTGAGCAGCGCCACGACCGGCCCCGGCACGCGCGAGGTCGCGCGCAGGGCGCCGGGCACCTCCAGGTGGTCCAGCTGGCGGCGAAAGCGCGAGTCGGTGGCCCACAGGCGCGGCCACACGAACAGGCCCAGCACGCACAGCGCGCCCAACAGCAGCGCCCAGGGGTTGACGGTGTCCA
>NZ_MKSS01000006.1:0-4430 GCF_001897365.1 Hydrogenophaga sp. 70-12 | reverse complement strand
GTGTGCCCGAACTGCGGCTGGACGAACACGGCTGCGCGCGACTGCGGGTCGACGACCGCATCGACGTCAACTTCGAGGCCAGCGGCAGCAGCCACTTGCTGCACATCTATTGCACGCTGGGCCCCGTGCCCACGAGCGATCGCGAACGCACCTTCGAGCAACTGCTCAGCGCCAACCTCTTCGGCGCCGACACCGGCGGCGCCGCGCTGGCCATCGACGTCGAGTTCAACGAGATCGTGCTGTGCTCGGACATCGGCAACCACGGCTGGACGGCCGAACTGATCATGTCGCGCCTGCAGCGCTTCATCGATGCGGCGGAGACGTGGCAGGAACGCTTCGCTGCCCTGCAGTCCACCGCGGCCAGCGCCGATCCGCGCCCCCCGGCCGCCCCCTCCTTTCTTTCAGTCTGAAGCCGGCCGCGCCGCGCCTGGCGCCCGGCGTCGACCAAACCCTCCGCGCATTCACGTTCAGCGAGAGACGACCATGCCAGTTGGAAACACCACCACCGCTCACCTGCCCCTGCCGATCAACCATGTGTTCCACGACAGCCCTGTCGGAAAGTTCCATGGGAGGTCGCGGGCTGCAACCGTGCTGCCCTCCCAAGCGAAACGCACCGGATGGAACAAGGTGGCCCATGGCATGGTGCGTGGATGGAGCCGCCTCCTCAACGCCATGACCCCTGGCGGTGTGCGGGTCGACCCCAAGTACCGTCATGCGCTGAAAGACACCAGCCGGGCCGTTGGTGATCTGCTGGGCAACCTGATCCATCCTCAGGGAAACCTCAGTTCGAAGACACTGAAGAAGGCATTCGGCACCATCGAAAACACCGCCGCGCCCGTGACGCAGCGCGGCGTGCCGCTGGATCAGCTGCTGACCCAGCGCTTCGAGGTTCACCTGGCTCAGTTCACGCCCGCCGAACTCAAGACCTTGCGCACCCAACTCCAGATCTTGTTCGCGGACGGAACCGATGCCGCGGTGGCGCTGCCTCTCAAGCGCTTGAGCCAGGCGTTGAGCGCGGAAGTCGAGCGTCGCGTCTTCGCCGATGGAAGAACCCAACTGTTGCCCAGGCTCAAGGAAGCCATCGCGGAGGCCCAGCAACAGTCGCCTCGCGCCGCTGACACGTACAACGGTCTGTCGGGCGTGGTCAAAAACATCATGGGCCAATACGGCATGAACCATGCCGCGAAATACGGGGATGAGACCCAACTGGCGCTGAGCGTGCTGGGCGCGGCCCTCAACGGGTTCCTCAGCAAGGGCGATGTCTCCGCCAGCGACATCAAGACCTTGCTGGACGCCCTGCCCAGCGAAGACCAAGCCGCGCTGCAAGCGGCCGACAGCGCCCATTGGGTCGCCAGAAGCACCGACCTGATCGACACCCTCATCGCGGACGTCGCGGTGCAACGCCAGCGACACACGCAGGAGCGCTTCCTGGCCGCCGCCCAAGGTGCGCTGTTGTCGCTCTCACCCCCCGGTCAGGTGGACCCGCAGGGTCTGCGCCGCATCATCGACGCCGCCGGACAATGGAAGGCGCTGCAGAAGCACCATGGCGCGCATGGCCTGAGCACCGACCCGCAGGTCACGCAGGCATTCGAGGCGATCGTCCATCACGTCCCTCGGCTGGTGCTCCATCAGGCGGCCCTCGATGAGCTGAGCGCGGCCGAGCTGCCCGCGCTGTCCAAGGCCCTGGCCATCTTCGGCAACACCCAGGCCGAGCCCACCCTTGCCCAGGCCATCGACGAGCGACTCGATTGGGGTGTACGGGAATGCCATGAGGCCTTGCTACCCGTACTGGACCAGTTGAACCAGGGCGACCTGCACGCGACCTTGAACGCCCTGGCGGCGACCCAGAAGGTTCTGGCCAAGGTGAAAACCCAGCAGGAGCTGCTCAAGGGCTTGCATCAGACGGGCGCCGACGATGTCCGAGACTTCGAGTACAGCGTCTATGAGCCCTTGTTCGCGAACATGGGCCCAGACCAGCTGCCAAGGCACGCCCACGCGCTCGCCAGCCCCGCCACACAGCGGCTGGTCGAGACCCTTCGAGGCATGGGCCAGGACCTGTGGAATGCCTCGGGCGGTGACGCAACCGATCCACGCTTTGCGACGGCCGAGCAGTTGCTCGGCATCAGCCAGACCCTGATGCAATTGGCCGATTCGGCGAACCGGGCCCAGGCCACCCGCACAGGGGTTGAGGCGCCGGCCGCACCGGAGTACGACCCCAGCCAGCAGGACCCGGACGTCCGCAACGCGGTGAACGGGGTGTTCCAGATCCCCGTGAACTGAGCCATCGGGGCCGCGTCCGGCCGGCGATTCAGCCCGCCGGCACCAGGAAGTCCTGGCTGATGCGCCAGCCCAGCTCGTTCACGCGGTCCAGGAACTGCGTGAGGTAGGCGTGCAGGCCGGTGGCCAGAATTTCATCGATGCGGCCGTACTGCAGCTCGGCCTTGAGCTTGCCGGCGCGGCGCAGGGTCTCGCCGCTGTGGTCGCTGGCGACCACGGCCAGGTTGTTGACCACCTCGTTCAGGCTGGCGGCCAGGCTGCGCGGCATGTCGGCGCGCAGGATCAGCAGCTCGGCCACGCGCTCGGGCGTGATCACGTCGCGGTAGACCTTGCGGTAGACCTCGAAGCCGCTGACGCTGCGCAGGATCGCGCTCCAGTGGTAGAAGTCGTATTCCTGGTCGAGCTCGCTGGCGGCGCCGAAGAAGTCGCTGTGCACCGCATGGAACTTCACGTCCAGCAGGCGCGCGGTGTTGTCGGCGCGCTCCAGAAAAGTGCCCATGCGGTAGAAATGGAAAGCCTCGTCCTGCAGCATGGTGCCGATGGCCACGCCGCGCGACAGGTGCGAGCGGAACTTCACCCACTCGAAAAACTGCCCCGGGTCGCGCTCGAAGGCCTTGCCCTGCAGCGCGCGGTTGAGTTCCAGCCAGGTCTGGTTCTGCATCTCCCACAGCTCGGTGGTGAGCGCGCCGCGCACCGCGCGCGCGTTCTCGCGCGCCGCGCGCAGGCAGGACACGATGCTCGACGGGTTGTTCTCGTCGCGCACCATGAAGTCGAGCACGTTGCGCGGCGTGATGGCCTGGCCGTACTGCGCGCGGTAGGCCGGCAGCAGCTCGCTGATGGTGAGCAGGCCCTCCCAGCCCACCTGGGCCACCGCGGCCGACTGCGGCAGCAGCGAGGTCTGGTAGTTGACGTCGAGCATGCGCGCGGTGTTTTCCGCGCGCTCGGTGTAGCGCGACATCCAGAAGAGGTGGTCGGCGGTGCGGGACAGCATGTCTAGGACTCCATCAAACCGGCATGAGGCGGCAGCACAACCCAGAGGTACCACGGAACCGGCTTTGCCGGGCCGTTGGTGCCGCCCCCTTGAGGGGGTGACGCGAAGCGTCGCGGGGGGGCATCAATCCTCCAGCACCCAGGTGTCCTTGGTGCCGCCGCCCTGCGACGAATTCACCACCAGGGAGCCTTCCTTGAGCGCCACGCGCGTGAGGCCGCCGGGCACCATCTGCACCTCCTTGCCCGAGAGCACGAAGGGCCGCAGGTCGATGTGGCGCGGCGCGACGCCGCTCTTGACGTAGGTGGGGCAGGTCGACAAGGACAGGGTGGGCTGCGCGATGTAGCCCTCGGGGTGGGCGGCCACCGCCTGGCGGAAGGCCTCGATCTCGGCCTTGGTGGACGCGGGCCCGACCAGCATGCCGTAGCCGCCCGCGCCGTGCACCTCCTTCACTACCAGGTCCTGCATGTGGGCGAGCATGTACTTGAGGTCTTCCGGGTTGCGCCCCATGAAGGTGGGCACGTTGCTCAGGATGGGCTTCTGTCCCAGGTAGAACTCGATCATCTTGGGCACGTAGGGGTAGATCGACTTGTCGTCGGCCACGCCGGTGCCCACGCCGTTGCAGATGCTCACGTTGCCGCTGCGGTAGACGTCCAGCAGGCCCGCGCAGCCCAGCGTGGACGTGGGCCGGAACACCAGCGGGTCCAGGAAGTCGTCGTCGACGCGGCGGTAGATCACGTCCACCCGCTTGGGGCCGCGCGTGGTGCGCATGTAGACGAAGTTGTCCTTGACGAACAGGTCCTGGCCTTCGACCAGTTCCACGCCCATCTGTTGCGCCAGAAAGGCGTGTTCGAAGTAGGCGCTGTTGTACATGCCGGGCGTGAGCACCACCACCGTGGGCTCGGCCGTGGTGGCCGGGCTCACCGCGCGCAGGGTCTCCAGCAGCAGGTCGGGGTAGTGCGCCACCGGCGCCACGCGGTTCTCGCCGAACAGTTCGGGGAACAGCCGCATCATCATCTTGCGGTCTTCGAGCATGTAGCTCACGCCGCTGGGCACGCGCAGGTTGTCCTCCAGCACGTAGTACTCGCCCTCGCCGTCGGCGTTGGGGGCGCGCACGATGTCGATGCCGGCGATGTGCGAGTAGATCTGGTGCGGCACGTCCACG
>NZ_MKSS01000005.1:137-4988 GCF_001897365.1 Hydrogenophaga sp. 70-12 | reverse complement strand
TGCCCGGCAGGGCCTCGATGGCGGCGCGCGCGCGCGCGATGGCCTCGGCGCCGGGCAGGTGCACGGTGGCGTAGGAGCCCAGCGCGCCGTGGTGCACCACGTAAGGGTCGGTGATGGGCAGGATCACGCGCGCCTGGCCTTCGCCGAGCAGGCCGTCGAGCACCTGCTGCAGGTAGAGCACGCGCGGGCGGCCGGCGGCATCGGTCTTGGCGCTCATGCCGTGGTCGGCGGTGAGGCCGATCACCGCGCCCAGGGCGTCGAGCCTGGCCAGGTAGCCGTCCATCATCCGGTAGAAGGCGTTGGCCTCGGGCGTGCCGGGCGCGCACTTGTGCTGCACGTAGTCGGTGGTCGACAGGTACATCAGGTCCAGCGGCCGCGTCTCCAGCAGGCGCACACCGGCGGCGAAGACGAACTCGCTGAGCTCGGCGCTGTAGACCGAGGGCACGGGCTTGCCCACGAGGTCCAGCACGCCGTCGATGCCGCACTCGGCCACCGTCGCCTTGTCGGCCTTCTCGGCCGAGAAGCAGATGCCCTGCAGGCCGTGGCCCAGCAGCGTGCGCAGCTTGTCCTTGGCGGTGACGGCGGCCACCTTGGCGCCGCTGTCGGCGAAGGCCGCCAGCAGCGTGGGCACGCGCAGCCAGGCCGGGTCGTTCATCATGACCTCGCGGCCACTGTCCACGTCGTAGAAGTAGTTGCCGCAGATGCCGTGCACCGAGGGCGGCACGCCGGTCACGATGGACACGTTGTTGGGATTGGTGAAGCTGGGCACCACGCAGTCCCCGACCACCGACGCGCCCTTCTCGACCATGCGCTTGAGGTAGGGCGCCACGCCGGCCTGGATGGCCTGGGTCACGTAGTCGGGCTCGCAGCCGTCCACGCAGACCACCACCACCGGCTGCAGCGGCCGGGCATACCGACGGCCATTCACCGTCACCGAATCGACGCGGGCGTCCATCAACGCGCTCCCTTCTGGATCCAGGCGCGCAGCCTGGTGGACACGTAGTCGGCCGCCATCACCATCACGATGATCACCACGATGCAGGTGGCGGTGTCCTGGTATTGAAAGAGCTTCATGCTGCCGACCAGCTCGAAGCCGATGCCGCCCGCGCCCACCATGCCCAGCACCGTGGCCTGGCGCAGGTTGGTCTCGAAGCGGTAGAGAACGACGGCGATCCACGCAGTGATGACCTGCGGGATGACGCCGAAGATGACGGTCTGCACCGGGCCCGCGCCAGTGGCGCGCAGGGCTTCGATGGGGCCCTGGTCGATCTCCTCGATCGACTCGGAGAAGAACTTGCCCAGCATGCCCGCGCCGTGCACGGCCAGGGCCAGCACGCCGGGGAAGGGCCCCAGGCCCACCGCCGCCACGAACACCAGCGCGAGGATGATCTCGTTGATGCCGCGCGTGACGTTGAACACCTGGCGCGTGAAGTGGAACACCGCCAGGTTGGGCGTGAGGTTGCGCGCCGCGAAGAAGCACACCGGCACGGCCATGACGACCGCGAGCAGCGTGCCCCACAGGGCGATCTGCACGGTCTCGATGGCGGGCACCCAGAGCTTGTCGAGGAAGGCCCAGTTGGGCGGCACCATGCGCGCCAGGAAGTCGCCGATCCAGGGCAGGCCCTTGCCGAGCTCGCCGAAGCTGACCTGGGCGCCGCGCGCGGCCCACCAGAGCGTCACCAGCGCCAGCGCGCCGAGGCCCAGGCGCGGCCACCAGCCGGCCGAACCGGTGGGGCGTGCGACGAGCAGGGAGTAGGAACCGATGTTCATCACGCCTCCTCCAGGGCCAGATTGGGCCGCGGCGCGGCCTGGGCGGCGCGCGCGGGACTGGCGGCTTTCGCGCTGCCGTCGTCCAGGCCCGGGTAGATGCGGTGCAGCACCTCGTCGGTGAGCTGGTCGGGCCCGCCTTCGAACACGATGCGGCCGGCCGACACGCCCACGATGCGCTCGCCGAACTCGCGCGCGTATTCGATCTGGTGCAGGTTGCACACCACCGAGATGCCCAGCTCGCGGCTGGCCTGCTTGAGGTACTGCAGCACCGTGCGCGAGGTCTTGGGGTCCAGGCTGGCGACCGGCTCGTCGGCCAGGATGATCTTGGGCTGCTGGGCCAGGGCGCGCGCGATGCCCACGCGCTGCTTCTGCCCGCCCGACAGGGTGTCGGTGCGCAGCTCGGCCTTCTCTTCGAGCTCCACGCGGCGCAGGCACTCGCGGGCGATCTCGATGTCGCGGCGCGGGAAAAGCTGCAGCCACGAGGCCACCGAGGGCATGGCGCCGAGCCGGCCGGTGAGCACGTTCTTGAGCACCGACAGGCGCGGCACCACGTTGTAGTGCTGGAAGATCATCGCCACCTGGCGCCGCGCGCGGCGCAGGCTGGCGCGCTCGGCGGTGACCCGCTGGCCGTCGACGTGGATGTCGCCCTGCGTGGGTTCGCACAGGCGGTTGATGCAACGCAGCAGGGTGGATTTGCCGGCGCCCGAGGGGCCGAGCACGACGAGGAACTCGCCGGGGGCCACGTCGAGGTCGATGCCCTTGAGGGCGTCGAAGTCGCCGTAGCGCTTGGTCAGGCCGCGGATCTTGATCACTTCATCTTCCTCAGGTCGAGGTTGAGGGCCTTGGCCGTGTCCCGGATGATGTTGTAGGCCGCGTCGTTGGTGGGGTGAAAGCCGTTGAGCTCGCCCTGGTCGGACCAGGGGATGTTCTTGACCTGCAGGAAGGCGGCCTGCACGCGCTTCTTCAGCTCGGGGTCGAGGTCCTTGCGCCAGACCGTGGGCGACTCGGGGATGGGGTCGGACTTCCACACCGTCACCAGGTCCTCGCGCTTGGCCAGGCCCTTGTTGATGGCGGCGTCGAGGATGCGGTCGGCGATGGCCACCGCGTCGACCTTGCCGTTCTGCACCGCGACCGCGTTCGAATCGTGCGAGCCCGAGAAGATGACGCGGCCGAAGTCCTTGTCGGGGTTGAAGCCGGCCTTGATCAGGCCGGCTTTCGGGAACAGGTGGCCCGAGGTGGAGCTGGGGTCCACGAAGGCGAAGGTCTTGCCCTTGAGGTCGGCCACGGTCTGGATGCCGCTGTCTTTGCGCGCGACGACCAGCGAGTGGTAGAAGGTGCGCCCGGCCTTCTTGGTCTCGGCCACGGCGAAGGCCTCGATGTCGGCCACCGTGGTGCCCAGCACATACGAGAAGGGGCCGAGGTAGGCGACGTCGAGCCGCTTGGAGCGCAGCGCCTCGATGACGCCGTTGTAGTCGGCCGCCACGAAGGGCTTGACCGGCATGCCCAAGGCCTTGGACAGCATGTCCATCATGGCCTGGCTGTTGGCGATCATGGCGCGCGAGTCCTCCGACGGGATCAGCCCGACGGTGAGCACGCCATTGGCGCGGGCGCTCGGCGACAGGCCGAGCAGGGGCGCGCCGAGCAGGGCCGGCGCACTGGCAAGAAGGGAACGGCGGGAAAGCGGCATGGGGTGTCTCCGGTTGCGGTACTTGAAGCTGTCCGTCAGTTTTTGGGCGTCACATGTCCGATCCGTGACGCTGTGTCGCACTGTCGGTGCGAGGACGACATTCATCCAATTCAAGTTTTTACACCGATGTATTGAGAGAATCTATAGTTGAGCAGGGATAACACGGAGGCCCTTCCATGCGACTGACACAGCTGCGCTCCTTCCACGCGGTGGCCACCACGGGTAGCTTCACGCGCGCGGCCGAACGGCTGCACGTGAGCCAGCCCACCGTCACCACGCAGGTGGGCCAGCTGGAAGCGCTCTACAAGGTGGAGCTGTTCCACCGCTCGGGCCGGCGCGTGCGGCCCACCGAGATCGGCGAACGGCTGCTGCAGCTGTCGCGCCAGATGTTCGACCTGGAGGCCGAGGCGGTGCAGCTGCTGCGCGAAACCGGCGAGCTGCGCTCGGGCCATCTGCGCGTGGCCGCGGTGGGGCCCTCGCACGCCACCCGGATGCTGGTGGCCTTCAACCAGCGCTACCCGGGCGTGAAGATCTCGGTCGCCACGGGCAACTCACAGGAGGTGCTGGACCGGCTGGCCGACTACAGCGCCGACGTGGGGGTGCTGGCGCAGGTCTCGCTGGACAAGCGCTTCGTCTCGGTGCCCTACAGCGAGCACCCGGTGGTGATCTTCTGCAACGCGGCCCACCCCTTCGCGCGCCGGCGCAGCATCCGCACCGCCGAGCTGCAGGGCGAGAAGCTGATCCTGCGCGAGGAGGGCTCGACCACGCGCAAGGCCATCGAATCCGCGCTGCGCGCCGCGCGCGTGCAGCCCGAGGTGGTGATGGAGGTGGCCAGCCGCGAAATCATCCGCGAGGCCGTGGCCCAGGGCGTGGGCGTGGCCGCGGTGTCCGACGTGGAGTTCGTGCCCGGCCCGGGCCTGCACGCGGTGCGCATCAGCGACGCGCAGGTGCGCACCTACGCCCACGTGGCCTGTCTGGCCGAGCGGCGCGACGCGCGGATGGTGCGGGCGTTTTTTGAGGCGATCGGGTTGGAGGCTTGAACGGGTGTGGGTGTGTGTGGGTGTGTGTGGGTGTGTGGGTGTGTGGGTGTGTGGGTGCTTTCGGTGCAGCGGGTGGGCGGGCCGAGGGCCCGGGGTGCGGTGCGGGCTGGCACGCGCGAAGAGAAGCCCGTTCCCCTTTTGGGCGAACCTTGGTGTCACTGGTCAGGGGCGGACACAGGGCCGTGGCGGCGCCTGTGCGGTGCCGAGAAGCGCAGGGCGGGTGGCCAGCGCGCGCAGCGCGCTTCGTGAACTGATTTGCGGCATCTGTTTGAGCGGAGCGCGCATAGCGCGCGCAGCGAGTTATGCCGCAGGCCGCCCGACCGAGCATCGCAGGGGAGTCCTCGCGCAGCGAGG
>NZ_MKSS01000005.1:0-80 GCF_001897365.1 Hydrogenophaga sp. 70-12 | reverse complement strand
CCTCAAGCCCCGCCGCAGGCCGCCCGGTAGCGCGGCTCGTTGTCCAGCACGTGCTCGCGCAGCAGCGCGCCGGCCGCGTC
>NZ_MKSS01000004.1:0-4568 GCF_001897365.1 Hydrogenophaga sp. 70-12 | reverse complement strand
CACCACGGCCACGCCCAGGCCGGCGCCCGGCGCGGGGGCCTCGCCCCGCTCCAGGCTGGCGGCCAGCGGCCCCGGCAGGCCCGCGCCCTCGTCGGCCACCTCCAGCCACAGGTGGTTCTCGCGCGGCTCGCAGCGCAGCGTCACGCGCGCGCCCTCCACCGAGGCCTGGATGGCGTTGAGCAGCAGGTTCAGCAGCACCTGGCGCACCTCGCCACCGGCCAGCGGCACGGCCTCGCTCAGGCGGGATTCGAGCACCAGCGCCACGCCCACGCGGCGCGCCTGCGGCGCCAGCAGGCGCTGCACGTCCTGCAGGTCGCGCGGACCGAAGGCGGGCTCCTCCGCGCTGGGGCGGTGCGTGGCCAGGGTGGCGTCGACCACGCCGCCGATCGCGTGCAGGCCGCGTTCCATGAAGTCCAGCGCTTCGGCGCGCGCCTCGGGGCGCTCGCCGAAGCGGCGCAGCGTGTCGACGGCGGTGAGCACGCCGGCCAGCGGGTTGCGCACCTCGTGCGCCAGCGTGGCCGACAGGCGGCCCAGCACGGCCTCGCGCTCCTGCTCGGCCAGGCGCGCGATCAGGGCCTCGCGCTCGCGCGCGGCGCCGGCCATGCGGTTGTAGGCGCGCAGCAGCCGCGCGTTCTCGCCGTCGTGGGGCGGGATGAGTGCCTCGGCCACCGGCTCGGGCCCGGCCTCGCCGGTGCGCTGCAGGTGGCGCGTGAGCAGGTCCAGCGGGCGCTGCAGCCGGCGCATCACCAGCACCCCCAGCAGCGCGCAGACCCCGCCCAGGCCCAGGTTGAACACCACCACGCGCCACCACAGGCGCTGGCGCTCGGCCACGTAGTCGGCCAAGTCCAGGTTGGCCACGACGGTGAGCGCGCCGGCGCGTTCGCCGGCCAACAGGCGGTCGTCGCTGAGCGGGCGCCACACCCAGTAACTGCCGTCGTTCGTATCGATCTTGTCGCCGCGCGCGCGCTCGGCGATGGCCCCGGGCAGCGGCGCCTCGGGCAGGCCCACGCGGTCGGCGCGTGCCAGGGTGCGGCCGCCCGTGTCGAGCAGAAACAGGTGTCGGTCCACCAGGCCCTGGTGCATGCGCAGGGCTTCGTCGAGCGCGCGCTGGATGCCGGGTGCGTCGTTGGCGATCGCCGGCGGCAGCAGCGCGGCGGCCAGGCCATCGAGGTAGATCTGTCCGGTGCGCTCGATCTGGCGCTCCACCTGGCGCAGCAGGCCCTGCATGGCGATCTGCGTGGTGCCCAGCGCCGTCACCAGGATGACGGCGACGACCGCGAGGGACAGGCGCGCGGTCATGGGCAGGCGGTGGATCCAGCGGGTCATGGGCGATCGGGGCATGGGGCCCCCGATCGTAGGCCCGCGCTCAGCGCAGCACGCGCGGCGGCCGCAGGCCGGGCAGGTCGAGGCGGCTGGCCACGTCCACGCGCAGGTCCAGCACGCCCTGGTCGAACCAGCCCTCGGCGGCCACCGTGAGCACGGTGGCGTCGTCGCAGCAGGCGCGCAGCACGGCGCGCGGCCGGCCCTCCTCCAGCCGCGCCGACCAGGCCAGGCCGCTGGCGCGGGCGGCGGATTCGAAGCGCTCGATCACGTCGGCCGCCGCCTGGCGGGCCTGGGCGATGCGGTGCTCGCGCAGACGCTGCGCGTGCCAGCCCGCGCCGATCGGCACCGGCCCCACGTTCTGCAGGCGCGGCAGATCGATCACCGCCACGCCGCACAGCTCGGCGCCATGGCGCCGCGCCAGGGCCACCGCCTGCGCGATGGCGGCGTCGATGTGCGGCCCGGCGGCCAGCGCCAGCACCACGCGCCGGACCGGTGCCGCGTCCGCGGGGGCGTGCTCGTCCAGGCCGCTGCGCGGCAGCACGCCGCGCAGCGCGTCCTCGCGCGTGCCGCGCCATAGCGGTACGCCGCTCACGTAGCCCGCGCGGCCGATGAGGTGGCCCGCCACCGGCGTGGTGAGCAGCAGGAACAGCACCGCCAGCGCGGCCTTGACCCAGGTTGCCGTGTCGCCCTGCAGCGCCGCCACGCCCAGCAGCACCAGGCCGCTGCCGGCCACGCCAGCCTTGGTGGCCGCGTGCATGCGCATGAAGAAGTCGGGCAGGCGCAGCACGCCCAGCGCCGCGAGCAGGCACAACAGCGCGCCGCCCAGCAGCAGCGCCGATCCGATCCACCCGCTCATGGCCGTTCCTCCCCGGTGGGCCGCGCGGCGCGCGCGATGAAACCGGCGAAGGCCACGGTGGCCAGGAAGCCCACCAGCGCCACGCCCAGGGCGATGTCCACGAAGGCCGGCGCGTCCGCCACCAGCGCGGCCAGCCCGGCGGCGGCCACGCCGATCAGGCCCAGCATGTCCAGCGCGATCACGCGGTCGGCGGCGGCCGGTCCGCGCACGATGCGCACGCCCGCGGCCAGCACCGCTCCCGCCAGCAGCAGCGCGCTGAGCGTCAGCACGCCATCGAACAGGGTGGGGTTCATTCCAGGCACTCCTTCACGCGGCGCTCGAAGCCGCTCTGGATTTGCGCGACGGTGTCGTCGCTCAGGTTCATGGCGTGCACGTAGAGCACGCCCCTGTCCTCGGACAGGTGCAGGCTGGTGGTGCCCGGCGTGAGCGTCACCAGGTTGGCCAGCAGCGCGATGGCGGTGTCGCCCTGCAGGCTCAGCGGTACGGCGACGATGCCGCTGCACTGCACGCGCGAAGGGCGCAGCACGGCGCGCAGCACGTCGTGCACCGACAGCGTGAGTTCGCGCGCGAACAGGCCGGCCAGCACCAGCCAGGCGCGCGCGCGGCGCAGCAGAGGTTTCATGGGGCGGCTCCTTCGGGCAAGGGGGGCAAGAGGGGCGGGAGGGCCGGGGCGGGCGCGGCGGCGCCCAACACGGCCTGCACATAGGCCTCGCGGCCCAGCATCTGCTCGGCCGCGCGCAGGGAGAAGTCGACGAAGGGCTCGGTCCACAGGCCGATCGTCAGCGTGAGGGCGGCCAGCGTGGCGATGGGCAGCAGCATCACCGCGCGCGCCGCACCGCGCGCGCGCCACTCGCCCGCGGCGCGCATCGACAGCTCGCTCGGCGCCTTCCAGAAGGCCTCGTTCCAGATCTTCAGCATGGAGTACAGCGTGAGCGCGCCCACCACCAGCGCCACCACGGCCAGCGCCACGTGGCCGGCCTCCAGGCTGGCGCGGATGACCAGGAACTTGGCCCAGAAGCCGGACAGCGGCGGCAGCCCCGCGAGCGACAGCGCGGGCACCACGAACAGCAGGGCCAGCAGCGGCGCGCTGCGGTGCAGGCCGCCGATGCGCTTGAGTTCGTACGAGCCGCCGGCCAGGCGGATCGCGCCCGCGATCAGGAACAGGTTGGCCTTCACCACGATGTGGTGCAGCACATAGAGCACCGCGCCCGCGATCGCCAGCGGCGTGGCCACGGCCAGGCCCACCAGCATGTAGCCGATCTGGCTGATGATGTGAAAGGACAGGATGCGCCGCACGTCGTAGTGCGCCGCCGCGCCCAGCACGCCCGTGACCATGGTCAGCGCGGCCAGCGCGCCCACGATGGGACCGATGAAGTCCAGCGTGCCGCCGAACACCAGCGTGAAGCAGCGCAGGATGGCGTACACGCCCACCTTGGTGAGCAGGGCCGCGAAGATCGCCACCACCGGCGCGCTGGCCGTGTGGTACGCGGCCGGCAGCCAGAAGAACAGCGGGAACACCGCCGCCTTGGCGCCGAAGGCCAGCAGGAACAGCAGCGCCAGCGTGGCCACCAGGCCCTGGTTCGGCACCTCGGGCAGGGCCAGCGACAGGTCCGCCATGTTGAGCGTGCCGGTGAGGCCATAGAGCAGGCCCACGCCCAGCAGGAACAGCGTGGTGACCAGCAGGTTGAGCACCACGTACTTCACGCCCGCGTCGAGCTGCGCGCGCGTGCCGCCCTGCACCAGCAGCCCGAAGGACGCGATCAGCATGATCTCGAACCACACGTAGAGGTTGAAGATGTCGCCCGTGAGGAAGGCGCCGGTGACGCCCAGCAGCAGGCCGTGGTACAGCGGGTGGAACCAGGCCCTTTCGCGTTCCCTGGCGCCGCTGGCCAGCGCGTAGACCGACACCGCCACGGCCATGAGGCCGGTGATGACCACCATGGCGGCGGCGAAGCGGTCGGCCACGAAGCTGATGCCGAAGGGCGCGGCCCAGCTGCCGAACTGGGTGGCGAGCACGGTGCCGTCGAGCACGGCGCGCAGCAGCAGTCCGCTGGCGATCAGCAGGCCGGCGCTGCCCAGCAGGCTGATGGCGCGTTGCAACGCGGGCCTGGACTGCAGCAGGGCGCACAGGGCCAGCGTGGCCAGGGGCACGGCCACGGGCAGGGTGAGCAGCAGGTGCGGCGTCACTGGACGAGCCCCTGTGGTGCGGCGGCGCGCGCGGGCGTGTCCTCGGCGCGCGGCTCGGCCTCGCGCATGGCGTCGGGGTCCAGGGTGCCGAGGGCGCGGTGGGCGCGCTCGAACAGCACCACGGTGAAGGCGACGAGCGAGAAGGAGATGACGATGGCGGTGAGGATCAGCGCCTGCGGCAGCGGGTTGGCGCTGGTGGCCA
>NZ_MKSS01000003.1:0-29722 GCF_001897365.1 Hydrogenophaga sp. 70-12 | reverse complement strand
CACCCGGCTTCTTCCAGGGCACGGGCTTGACGGTGCCGCCCGGACGCAGTTTCTGGAAGCCGTCGACCATGACCTGGTCACCGGCCTTGAGGCCCTCGGTCACGACCCACTGACCCTCTTGCTGGCCCCGCACGGTGATGTTGCGCGGCGCGACCTTGCCTTCGCCATCGACCACCATCACCGAATCGCCCTGCGCCGTGCGCGTGACGGCCTGCTGCGGCAGCAGCAGGGCATTGCCCGCCGTGGCCTGTTCGATGCGCACGCGCACATACAGGCCGGGCAGCAGCACGCCATCGGGGTTGGGCACCTCGGCGCGCAGCGTCACCTGGCCGGTGGCGCTGTCCACGGTGAGGTCGGAAAACAGCAGGCGGCCATCGCGGCCATAGACCGAGCCGTCCTCCAGCACGATCTTCACGCGGGCGACCTGATCGCCCGCGCCCTTGAGCGAGCCGCTCTGCAAGGCGCGCCGCAGGCGGTAGACCTCGGAGGCCGACTGCGTGAAGTTCACGTACATGGGGTTGATCTGCTGGATCACGGCCAGCGGCGTGGGCTCGCCCTGCCCCACCAGCGCGCCCTCGGTCACCAGCGCGCGGCCGATGCGCCCGCTGATGGGCGCCGTGACGTTGGCGTAGCCGAGGTTGATATTGGCGGTCTGCACCGCGGCGCGGCCAGCGGCCACGTCGGCCTCGGCCTGCTTCTGCGCGGCCTGGGCGTTGGCGTATTCCTGCTGGCTGATGGCGTTTTCCTTCACCAGCGGGGCATAGCGCTCGGCCAGGGCCTTGGCCTGGGTCAGGTTGGCCTCGGCGCGGGCCAGCGTGGCGCGCGCGCTCTGCAGCGTGGCCTGGTACGGCGCGGGATCGATCTGGAACAGGCGCTGGCCGGCCTTGACCTCGCTGCCCTCGCGGAACAGGCGCTGCTGGAGGATGCCGGCGGCGCGCGCCCGCACCTCGGAGACGCGCGAGGCCTCCAGGCGACCCGGCAGTTCGTTGACCAGGCCCACATCGCCCAGAGCCACGGTGATCACGCCCACCTCGGGTGGAGGCGGCGCGCCGCCGCCGGCCTGGGCCGGGGCGCCCTGCTTGCCGCAGGCGACCACCAGGGCGGCCAGGGCGATGGCAACAAGGGTTTTGGCCGCGCGGGAGCGCGGCAGCGGGAAGGAACTGGGCATGGAATAGACCTCGGCGCGCGGGTGGGCTCGGGAAACGCGCGAGTATACATACGTGAATGTATGTATATTCGGCTTTTTTCCGCAAAACCCCTCTTTTACCAAAGTCCATTCATGGCCCGCCGCACCAAAGCTGAAGCACAGGAAACACGCAACCGGCTGCTCGACGCCGCCGAGCGCCTGTTCCAGGCCAAGGGCGTGTCGGGCACCACGCTGAACGACATCGCCACCGCCGCGGGCGCCACGCGCGGCGCGGTCTACCACCACTTCAAGGACAAGGCGGACCTGTTCAACGCCATGATGGAGCGCGTGACCCTGCCGCTGGAGACCTCACTCGCCGAGGCGGGCCGCGCGGCCGCCGCCGAGGACGATCCCCTGCGCTCCCTGCGCGACACCATGGGCAGCGCCTTGCGCCAGACGGCGCGCGATGAGCGCACGCGGCGCGTGTTCGAGGTGGCCACGCACAAGGTGGAATACACCGACGAGATGCAGGCCGTGCGCGATCGCCACCTGCGGGTGCGCAACGAGTGCATGGCCGTGACCCGAGACACCCTTCAGCTGGCCGCGCAACGCCAGGGCCTGAGCCTGCCCATTCCCCTGTCGGCGGCGGCGCTGGGCCTGCACGTGATGATCGATGGCCTGATCCAGAACTGGCTGCTCGACCCCAAGGCCTTCGACCTGGTCGCGCGCGGACGCCAGACCATGGACATCTACCTCACCGGCCTGGGCTTTCGGGAGCCGGCGGCCGACCGCCGTCAAGGCCGCGAACGCTCCGGCGGCGCGACCGCCGGCCGCAAGCGCCAGGCCATGGGCGAGGCCATGCCCACCACGCCCCCCACGGCCCAGAACACATAGGCCACGCCCACCGCCGCCCCGGCCGAGCCGAACAGCAGGGGCATCGCAACGCTCGATCCGTTGATGGCCATGGCGCGCAGGCCCAGGGCCTCGCCGTGGCGGTGCGGCGGCGTCATCTGGTGCAGCATGCTCATGATCATGGGCTGCACCGACCCCAGCGCAAAGCCCAGCAGCACGGACAGCGTGGCCATGGCCCAGGCCGCGTACGCGAAGGGGTAGAGGGCGAACAGCGCGGCGGTGGCGAACATGGCGGCGGCGATCACCGCCGATTCGCGCAGGCGCGCGGCGATCCAGGGCATGAGCACGCGGATGGCCGTGGCCGCGAGCGCGAAGCCGCCCAGGATGGCACCGATGGCGGTGGCGCTCAGGCCGCGCTCGTGGCCCAGCACAGGGACCAGGAAGGTGTGCACGTCCCAGCAGGACGACAGCATCCAGTTCAGTGCCATGAGGCGGCGGAAATCGGGTTCGCGCAGCAGGTCCCACGAAGACCGCTTCTGAGCGCCCTCGGGCGCGGGCTCGCGCGGCAGCTCCTGCGTGCGCCGCACCCACCACCAGGCCAGCCAGGGCAGCAGCGCGAGCACCAGGTAGGCCCAGCGGAACCCCGCGTGGTCGATGGCGAAGCCGGCCAGCACCGGCCCCAGGAAGTTGGAGATCGACGGGCCCACCGCCATCCAGCTGAACACCTGGCGCAGCTCGGTCGCGTCGTGCGCGAGCCGGCCCACGTGGCGCTGCAGCGCGATCATGGCCAGGCCGCTGGCCGCGCCGCAGGTGGTGGCCGACAGGCACAGCACCCAGAACGTGGGCCAGGCCACCGCCGCCAGCGCGCCCACGCTGGCCACGGTAACGGCCAGGCGCACCGGCCGCTGCAGGCCGTGCCGGTCGGCGAAGCGGCCGGCGGGCAGCGCCAGGAACACCGGCGCCAGCGCAAACAGCGCCAGCAGCACGCCCACCGACCAGGCGCTGTGGCCTTCGCGCAGCGCCATCAGGGGCGCGGCCATGCGAAAGCCGGTCATGCAGGCGTGCACGCTGATCTGCGAAGCGATCAGCCGCGCGAGGTCCACGCGCAAGCGGGGGTTCAAGGGGCCTCGGGGTCGGTGGGATCGCTGTCCAGCGGCAGCAGCGCGCTGCTGCGGTCCTGCGGCAGCGCTTCCACGGTCTTGAGCGCGCGGCCCATGGCGCGGCTGCGCACCTCGGCCTGGTCCAGGGTGTTGAGCACCGTCTGGGTCTGGCTCTTCACGCGCGCCAGCACGTCGCCGAACTTGCCGAATTCGGTCTTGACCGCGCCCAGCACCTGCCAAACCTCGCTGCTGCGCTTCTCCAGCGCCAGCGTGCGAAAGCCCATCTGCAACGAGTTGAGCATGGCCATCAGCGTGGTCGGGCCGGCCAGGGTGACGCGGTGCTCGCGCTGCAGCAGCTCCATCAGGCCGGGGCGGCGCAGCACCTCGGCGTACAGGCCCTCGGTGGGCAGGAACAGGATGGCGAAGTCGGTGGTGTGCGGCGGCTCGAGGTACTTGTCGGCCATGGACTTGGCCTCCAGGCGGATGCGCTGCTCCAGCGCGCGGCCCGCGGCCTCGGCGCCGTCCCCATCGGCGCGCTGCTGGGCATCGAGCAGGCGCTCGTAGTCTTCGTTCGGGAACTTGGCGTCGATCGGCAGCCAGCACGGCGCGCCGTCGTCGCCGCGGCCCGGCAGGCGAACCGCGAAATCGACCGGGTTGCGCGAACCCGGGCGCGTGACCACCTGGGCTGCGTACTGGTCGGGCGCGAACACCTGCTCCAGCAGCGCGGCCAACTGGGCCTCGCCAAACATGCCGCGCGTCTTCACGTTGGTGAGCAGGTGCTTGAGGTCGCCCACACCCTGCGCCAGCGTCTGCATCTCGCCCAGGCCCTTGTGCACCTGCTCCAAGCGGTCGGCCACCTGCTTGAAGCTCTCGCCCAGGCGCGCTTGCAGCGTGCTCTGCAGCTTCTCGTCGACCACGGCGCGCATCTCGTCGAGCTTGGCGGCGTTGCCCTGTTGCAGCTGCGTGAGCTGGGCGTCCAGCGTGGTGCGGATCTCGGCCAGGCGGCGCGCGTTGGCCTCGCTCATGTCCTGCAGTTGGCGCGTGAGCGCGTCGCCCAGCGCGCCGCGCAGCTGCACCAGTTGCTGGGCGAAGCCGTCGAGCTGCGCGTTCTGCGTGCGCGTGGTTTCGGCCGACTGCGCGGTGATGGACTCCTGGAAGCGGCTCAGGCTCTGCTGCTGCTCCTGGCGCGCGTTGCGGGCGTTGTCGCTCACCTCGCGCCGCAGCTCGCCTTCCACGTGCTCCACGCGCTGGGCGATCTGTTGTAGCTGCGCCAGCACCGCCTGGCGGTGGGCGATGTCCTCCGGCGACACCGCGGGAGGTTCGGGCCGGCGGCGCCACAGCAGGAGCTGCAGCACCACGCCGCCGAGGGCCAGTGCCAGCAGCGCGATCAGCAACCAAGTGTCCATGGTCAGGCGCGCGCGCCTTTCCCGATGATCTCGGCGTTGAGCGGCGTGCGCGGCTGGCCGGTGGTGAGGTAGTCGATCACGTTGTCGGCCGCCAGCATGGCCATGGCGCGCCGCGTCTGGATGGTGGCGCTGGCGATGTGCGGCGTGAGCACCACGTTGGGCACGGTGAGCAGATCGGGGTGCACCTGGGGTTCGCCTTCGAACACGTCCAGGCCGGCGGCGGCGATGCGCCGCTCCTTGAGCGCCTTCGCCAGCGCCGCGTCGTCCACGATGCCGCCGCGGGCGATGTTGACCAGCGTGGCGCTGGGCTTCATCTGCGCGATCTCGGCCGCGCCGATGGCGTGGTGGCTTTCCTTGCTGTAGGGCAGCACCAGGATCAGGTGGTCGGCCTCGCGCAGCAGCGTGGCCTTGTCCACGTAGCGGGCCTGGCACTCGGCCTCGGTGGAGGGATCCAGGCGCGAGCGGTTGTGGTAGATCACCTTCATGCCGAAGCCCAGTGCGCCGCGGCGCGCGATGGCCTGGCCGATGCGGCCCATGCCCAGGATGCCCAGGGTGCTGCCGTGCACCTCGGCGCCCGCGAACATGTCCAGCGCCCAGCGGTTCCACTGGCCGGCGCGCAGGAAATGCTCGCTCTCGGTGAGGCGGCGCGCGGTGGCCATGAGCAGCGCGAAGCCGAAGTCGGCCGTGGTTTCGGTGAGCACGTCGGGCGTGTTGGTGGCCAGCACGCCGGCCGCGCTGAGCGCGGGCACGTCGAAGTTGTTGTACCCCACCGCGATGTTGGCCACGATGCGCAGCGAGGGCACGGCCTGGACGATGGCACCGTCGATGCGCTCGCTGCCGGTCGTCAGGGCGCCCACCTTGCCCTGCAGGCGCTCGATGAGTTGGGCCGGCGCCAGCACGCCATCGGCGTCGTTGTGATCGACTTCGAAGTGCTGGCGCAGGTGCTCGACGACCTCGGGGAAGATCTTGCGGCTGATGAGGATGGCGGGCTTGGCGGCCATGCGGCGGGTCTCCTTGGGGTGGTGTTGTGCGGGAAGCGGGTCGGGTCAGAGGAACCAGATCCAGGTGACGACCAGGAACAGCGGCAGCAGGATGCCCACCGACCAGGCCATGTAGCCGAAGAAGCTGGGCATCTTCACGCCGCGGTCTTCGGCGATGGCCTTGACCATGAGGTTGGGCGCGTTGCCGATGTAGGTATTGGCCCCCATGAACACCGCGCCGGCCGAAATGGCGATCAGCGTGGGCGCGAGCGTGGTCATCAGCACCTGCGGGTCGCCACCGGCGGTGTTGAAGAACACCAGGTAAGTGGGCGCGTTGTCCAGGAAGGAGCTCAGCGCGCCCGTGGCCCAGAAGTACATGGGGTTGTTCGGCGAACCGTCGGCGTGCGTGACCGCGCGGATCACGGCCGCGAACGGACCGTCCACGCCGGCCTTGAGCATGGCGATGACCGGGATGATGGTCAGGAAGATCGCCGCGAACAGCTTGGCCACTTCCTGCATAGGGGCCCAATTGAACTGGTTGCCCTCGTGCGCGCTCTCGGGCGTGATGCGCAGCGAAACCAGCGTGACGATGATCAGGCCGACGTCGCGCACGATGCCGGGCAGGCCGACCTCGGTGCCGGCGACGTTGAACACCACCGGAGACTTCCACAGGCCGCTCATCAACACCAGCACCACCACCACGCCCAGCAGCGCGAAATTGATCGCGCCGTCGAAGCCCAGGCGCGGCGTGTCGGGCGTGGGATCGGGCGCGCGAACCTCTTCGCGGCGGCGGTAGTAGTACGAGTCGATCAGATAGAACAGCACCAGCAGCACGCCGATGATGAAACCGGTCTTGGCCCACAGGTGCTCGAGCGTCCAGAAGAAGCCCACGCCCTTGAGGAAGCCCAGGAACAGCGGCGGATCGCCCAGCGGCGTGAGCGCGCCACCGGCGTTGGACACGATGAAGATGAAGAAGACCACCACGTGCACCTGGTGCCGGCGGTTGTCGTTGGCACGGATCAACGGGCGGATCAGCAGCATGGAGGCGCCGGTGGTGCCCATGAAACTGGCCAGCACCGCACCGATGGCCAGGATGCCCGTGTTCAGCCCCGGGCTGCCGTGCAGGTTGCCGCGCACGAAGATCCCGCCGGCGACGGTGAACAGCGCCGTGAGCAGGATGATGAAGGGGATGTACTCGGCCAGCGCCGCGTGCACCACCGCGGCGCCCGTGGCGCCAGCGCCGAACGTGAGGGCGAACGGCACCAGGAAGGCCAGTGCCCAGGCGGCCGACACCTTGCCGAAGTGGTGGTGCCAGAACATGGGCGCCAGCAGCGGCATGACGGCAATGGACAGCAGCACGCCGGCGAAGGGCAGGCCCCACCAGGCGGACAGCTGGCTGCCGTCGAGCTCGGCGGCACCGGCCAGGCCGGGCAACAACAGGGACGACAGGGCCAGGGCCCTGAGCGAAAGGGAGCTCACGCCGCGCCCCCCGTTCAGACGGCCAGCAGGTCGACTTCGAACAGCAGCGTGGCGTTGGGCGGGATCACGCCGCCAGCGCCGCGCGCGCCGTAGCCGAGCTCGGCCGGGATCACCAGGCGGCGCGTGCCACCGACCTTCATGCCCTGCACGCCCTCGTCCCAGCCGCGGATGACGTGGCCCATGCCCAGCGGAAATTCGAAGGGCTGGCCGCGGTCCTTGCTCGAATCGAACTTGCTGCCGGCGGCGCCGTTGACGTACAGCCAGCCGGTGTAGTGCACCTGCACCGGTCGGCCTGCCTGGGCTTCCTCGCCCTGCCCAACCACGGTGTCTTCGTATTGCAGGCCGCTGGGGGTGGTGATCATGTTTGTCTCCTGAAAAAGAAAAGGAAAAGCGGAAAGAGAGCGCGCGGCCTCAGCCCAGCCAGTGGGTGAACGACGAGACCGGCTCGCGCGGCGTGTGGAAGCCGTTGACGGGCTCGTCGGGGTTGGCGTAACCCAGCGCCATGCCGCAGACCACCATTTCGTCGGGGCCGGCGCCGATGTGCGGGAGGATGATTTTCGCGAAACCGTTCCAGGCCGCCTGGGGGCAGGTGTGCAGGCCCTGGCCGCGTGCGGCCACCATGATGTTCTGCAGGAACATGCCGTAGTCCACCAGCGAGCCGCGGCCCATCACGCGATCGAGCGTGAACATCAGGCCCACGGGCGCGTCGAAGAAGCGGAAGTTGCGGTGGTGCTGCGCATGCATCTTGTCCTTCTCGCCCTTGTTGATGCCCAGCAGACCGTACAGGCCCCAGCCGTTCTCGCGCCGGCGGTCGATGTAGGGGCTGACCCATTTCTCGGGGTAGTAGTCGTACTCCTCGCGGTACTCGGCGGCCAGCGCGGGGTTGGCGTAGATGGCGTCGTGCGCGGCACAGACCTTGGCCACGAGTTCGTCGCGCACCGCATGCTGCAGCACGTACACGCGCCAGGGCTGGGTGTTGGTGCCCGACGGGGCGCGGCTGGCCACGTCCAGGATGTGTTCGATGGTCTGGCGCGGCACCGGCGTGGGCAGGAAGGCGCGCACCGACATGCGGCTGGTGATGGCGGCGTCGACGCTCGCGGGGTCGATCGCGACGGGCTCGGCGAGGTTCATCTCAAGGTCTCCAGGGTCTTCTTCAAGGCGTCGGGCAAGGGCACGGGGCGGCGGCTGGCGCGGTCCACGTAGACGTGCACGAAGTGGCCGTGCGCCGCCGTGCGGTCCGCGCCATCGGCGAACAGGCCCACCTCGTAGCGCACGCTGGACGTGCCCAGGTGCGCCACGCGCAGGCCGGCCCACACGGTCTGGGGAAAGCTCAGCGGCTCGAAATAGTGGCACTGCGTCTCCACCACCAGGCCGATGACGCCGCCCGCGTGGATGTCGAGCGCGCCGGATTCGATCAGGTGCGCGTTGACCGCCGTGTCGAACCAGCTGTAGTAAACGACGTTGTTGACGTGGCCATAGACGTCGTTGTCGGCCCAGCGGGTGCCGATGGCGCGAAAGACGCGGAAGTCGCTGCGGGGCCGGGCCTGGGGACGGGATGCCGGTGCGGTCATGGCCCGGGATTGTGCCAGTGCGTACCGGCCGGGGTTCCAGCCGCCAGCGCCGGCGGCCACGCCTGCCAGCGGCGCTCGAAAGCCAGCGCCGTGCGGTAGGTGTTGATCTGCACCTGCACCGTGGCCTCCAGGTCGTGGCCGTAGCCGCCGCCCATGGCGAAGACCAGCGGCAGCCGGCGCGACCAGGCCCAATCCATCACGCGGCGGTCGCGCGCCTCCAGGCCGTCGAAGCTGAGCTTGAGGCGCCCCAGGCGATCGCCCTCGTGCGGGTCGGCGCCCGCCAGGTAGAGCACCAGTCCGGGCTCGAAGCGGCGCGCCAGCTCGTCGAGCGCCAGGTCCAGGGCGTACAGGTAGTCGTCGTCGCCGCAGCCGTCGGGCAGCTCCACGTCCAGGTCGCTCGGCTCCTTGCGGAAGGGAAAATTCTTGGCACCGTGCAGCGAGAGCGTGAACACACTGGGGTCGGCCGCGAACAGGCGTGCCGTGCCATTGCCCTGGTGCACGTCAAGGTCGACGATGGCCACCCGCAGCGGCTGGCGGTGGCGGCGGGCGTGTTCGGCCTGCATCAACCGCGCGGCGACCGCGAAGTCGTTGAAGACACAGAAGCCACCTCCCTTGTCGGCATAGGCGTGGTGCGTGCCGCCCGCCAGGTTGGCCGCCAGGCCACCGCCCTGCCCCATCACGCGGCGCGCGGCCTGCAGCGTCGCGCCCACCGAACGGCGCGCGCGCTCGGCCATCGCCGGGCTCCAGGGGAAACCGATCTCGCGCTGCATCGCAGGGCTCAGGGAGCCGTCCGCCACCGCGGCGATGTAGGCCGGCGCGTGCACCAGGGCCAATTCCCCGTCGCTGGCGGGCAGCGCCTCGTGCAGATCCACTTCGGGCAGCTCGCACGCCAGGCGTTCGCGCAAACGGCCGTACTTGGCCATGGGAAAGCGGTGCCCGCTGGGCAGGGGCAGCACGAAGTGATCGGCGTAGTAGGCGTGCACGGGGCGCGGGCGAAACGGCGGCGGCGCATTGTGGGCGCGGCGCGAAGCCGCAGCGCGGGCCCCGGGTTTAGAAAGCACCCCCTAAATTGTTGCAATGCAGCAAAAAGGGCTTGCATCGCTGGCCCGGCTCCTCAATAATTCGACCCATGTTGCAGCGCAGCATAACGAACGAGACCACCGTTCGAGCCGAGGCCACCCGCCTCCACGCCGCAGCCTCTGTTGTCCCCCATCCACCCCTCAGGAGAATCTTCATGCTGACCGCCGAACAAATCATCGCCGCCCAGAAGTCCCAGATGGACACCCTCTTTGGCCTGACCCAGAAGGCTTTCGAAGGCGTCGAGAAGCTGGTTGAACTCAACCTGCAAGCCACCAAGGCCGCCCTGTCCGAGTCCGCCAACAACGCCCAGGCCCTGCTCAGCGTCAAGGACGCCCAGGAACTGCTGAACCTGCAAGCCAGCCTGATGCAGCCCCTGGCCGAGAAGACCGTGGCCTACAGCCGCCACCTGTATGACATCGCCTCCGGCACCGGCGCCGAGTTCGGCAAGGCCGCCGAAGCCACCGCCGCCGACGCCCAGAAGAAATTCATGGCCGTCGTGGACAACGCCGCCAAGAACGCGCCGGCCGGCTCCGAAACCGCCGTCGCCGTGATGAAGAGCGCCGTGTCCGCCGCCAACAACGCCATCGAGTCGGTGCAGAAGGCCGTGAAGCAGGCCACCGAAATGGCTGAGTCCAACTTCAACACCGTGGCCGCCACCGCCGTGAACGCCTCCAAGACCGCCGCCAAGAAGCGCTGAAATAGCACAAGAACGCTGCCGTTGATCGCGGGACTTGACATTCCGTCGCCCGCCCACAATTGACAGCGTATTGCAGGCCTTAGTCTGAACGCCCAAGGTTTGCTGTCATCGGTTTTTTCTGGTTGTCTCCTCGGGTCCTTTTCGAAATTCGGTTTCATCGGACCCTTCACAGCCCTCACCCTACGGTGAGGGCTTCTTTTTTTTGGTTACATGCCCCCGGCTCTGGCGCCGAATGGGCCTCCTAGAATCCCTGGATTTCCGCGCCGCCTCCCCACGCGGCGCCCAGTGACCAGCGAGGTTCCATGCAAGAGACAGACACCGCGCCGCGCGACTGCGACGTTCTGGTGATCGGCGGCGGGCCTGCGGGCTCCACGGTTTCCACCTTGCTGGCGCGCCAGGGCCACCGCGTGGTCCTGCTCGACAAGGACCACCACCCGCGCTTTCACATCGGCGAATCGCTGCTGCCGGCCAATATGCCCTTGCTCGATCGGCTGGGCGTGGGCGACGCCGTGCGGGCCATCGGCATGCTCAAGCCCGGCGCCGAATTCGTCTCGCCGCAGCACAGCCACACGCAGACCTACTACTTCGCCGACGCCTGGGACAAGTCCATGCCGACGGCCTACCAGGTCAAACGCGCCGACTTCGACCAGCTGCTGCTGCGCAACGCCGCTGAACAGGGCGTGGAGGTACACGAGGGCACGCTGGCCCGCGAGCTGCGCTGGGCCGCCGACGGCCAGCGCGTGGCATCGGTCGTCTCCAGCGACGCACAGGGGCGCAGCACCGAATGGCGCCCGCGCTTCCTGGTCGACGCCTCGGGCCGCGACACCTTCCTCGCGGGCAGGCTCAAGACCAAAGAGAAGAACCCCGACCACAACAGTGCCGCCGTCTACGCCCACTTCCGCGGCGCGCGCCGCCACGAGGGCCAGGACGCCGGCAACATCACCATTTTCTGGTTCGAGCACGGCTGGTTCTGGTTCATCCCGCTGAGCGACGGCGCCACCAGCGTCGGCATGGTCACCTGGCCGTACCACATGAAGACCCGCGGTGGGCGCGAGCTGATGGACTTCCTGCTGGACAACATCCACCATTGCCCGCCACTGGCCGAGCGCCTGGCCGGCGCGCAGCCGGCAACGCCCGCCGAGGCCACGGGCAACTACTCCTACCGCTCCACGCTCAGCCACGGCGCCGGCTTCCTGCTGCTGGGCGACGCCTATGCCTTCATCGACCCGGTGTTCTCCTCGGGGGTGTGGCTGGCCATGAGCAGCGCCGAAATCGGCGCGCGCACCGTGGACACCTGCCTGCGCGAGCCGGCGCGCGCGGCCCAGGCCCTGCGCCGCTTCGACCGCCACATGCGCCACGGCCCGCGCGAGTTTTCCTGGTTCATCTACCGCATGACCAACCCCACCATGCGCGGCTTCTTCATGGACCCGCACAACCCCCTGCGCATGAAGGAGGCCCTGCTGTCGGTGCTGGCGGGCGATCTGTTCGGCCGCACGCCGATCTGGCCGTCGCTGTGGGCCTTCAAAGGCCTGTACCTGGCGGTCAACCTGGGCAACCCGCTGCGCAGCTGGCGGGCCTGGCGACAGCGCCGGCGCAACATCCGGCCCACCGCGTCGGCCAGCGCCTCGTCCAGCGCATGAGCGGCCTGCGATTGCTCACACCGCGCGTCGTCGACGCTCCCGTCCCGTCCGGCGTGCTGGGCGGGGCCGCCCTGGACGGCGCGGGCGGCACACCCGCCTGGCCCGAACAGCGCCTGCGCATGCCGGGTGAACGCGGCGCCGCGGCCGCCTGGCGCGAGGCCTGGGCCAGCGACGGCCCGCTGCAGCAGGGCCAGGACGGCGGCCTGCGCTGGCGCGGCGATGGCGAGTTGCTGTACGGCCTGATCGAGCTCGACGAGCCCACGCCCGACGCGCCCGAGCGCGGCGCGTGCCTGCGCGAACGCACGCGCGAGGCCTACCTGCGCCTGTTCGCGCTGCTTGGCGCGCGCGGCACGCCGCACCTGTGGCGCGTGTGGAACTACATGGCCGGCATCAACGGCGATGAGCAGGGCCTGGAGCGCTACCGCTGGTTCAACCTGGGCCGCCACGACGCCTACCAGGCCCTGGGCCCCATCGCCGCCGCCCAGATGCCGGCGGCCAGCGCCCTGGGCTGGGCGGACCGCGGACCGCTGTCGATCGCCTTCCTCGCCGGGCGCCGGGCGCCGCGCCCGATCGAGAACCCGCGCCAGGTGAGCGCCTTCCACTACCCGGGCGACTACGGCCCGCGCCCGCCGCTGTTCGCGCGCGCGGTGCTGGCCGAATCGGGCGCCGGCGAATGGCTGCTGGTCTCCGGCACCGCGAGCATCGTCGGCCACCAGACCGTGCACCCGGGCGACGTGGTCGCGCAATGCGAAGAAACCGCGCGCAACCTGCGCGCCGTGCTGGACGAGGCCAACCGCGCCACACGCACCGCCGGACACCGCGCCGAGGCGCTGAGCCATCGGGTGTACGTGCGCCACGCGGCCGATTTCCCCGTCGTGCGCCGCGCGCTCGAGCGCTGCCTGGGCGGCGCCGGCCTCACGCTGATGCAGGCCGACATCTGCCGCCAGGACCTGCTGGTCGAGGTGGAGTCCCTGGCCCACGGACCCGTCCTGCGCTGATGCGGCTCACCTTGTCCCGCCCCACCCAGTGGCTGCAGGCGCTGCGCGAGCACCTGGCCATGGTGCTGGGCCTGAGCCTGCTCGCCTCGCTGTGCCTGAGCTGGTCGCCGATCGCCCTGGTGCTGCACCACGCGCTGCCGCGGCGCTGGGGACAGGCCGTGGGCCGGCGCGTGGCCACGGCCTGCTTCCGCTTCTACCTCGGCGCGCTGCGCGCGGTCTGCGGCTGCCGTTTCGACCTGAACGCGCTCGATGGCCTGGCCGGGCAGGGCCCGATGATCGTGGTGGCCAACCACCCCAGCCTGCTCGACGCCCTGCTGCTGGTCTCGCGCCTGCCCAACGCGGTCTGCATCATGAAGGCTGGCCTGATGGACAACCCGCTGTTCGGCGCGGGCGCCCGGCTCGCGGGCTATGTGCGCAACGACAACCTGCTGCACGTGATCCTGCAATGCCGCAGTGAGCTGCGCGAAGGCGCCCAGGTCGTCGTCTTTCCCGAAGGCACGCGCACCACCGACTGGCCCATGAACCGCGTGCCCGCCTCCATCGGCCTGCTGGCGGTGCGCTCGCAGGTGCCGGTGCAGACGGTGCTGCTCGATTTCTCCAGCCCGTACCTGGGCAAGGCCTGGCCGCTGTGGCGCCGCCCCGAGCTGCCGCTGCGGGTGAGCGCGCGCCTGGGCCGGCGCTTCGCGCCGCCCAGCGACGCCCGCGCCTTCACCGACGAACTGCAAAGCCACTTCGACCAGGCGCTCAAGAACGCCCAGGTCGCGTCCGCGAACCCATGCCCCAGCCCTCCACGACCCACCTCGTCCTGATCCCCGCCTACAACCCCGGCGAGCTGCTCGCGCGCACGGTGCGCGCGGCGCGCGAGCGGTGGGCGCCGGTGTGGGTGGTGGTCGACGGCAGCACCGACGGCTCCACCGCCGAGGTGCAGGCCCTGGCCGCGCAAGACCCGCAGCTGCGCGTGATCGTGCTGCCCCGCAACCAGGGCAAGGGCGCGGCGGTGCTGGCGGGCCTGCAGGCCGCCGCGCTGTCGGGCTTCACGCACGCACTGACCATGGACGCCGACGGCCAGCACCCGGCCGAACTGATCCCCCGCTTCATGGCCACCTCGGTGTCACGGCCCGAGGCCATGGTGCTGGGCAAGCCGGTCTTCGGTCCCGAGGCGCCCGCGCTGCGCGTGCAGGGGCGGCGCATCTCCAACGCCTGGGCCAACATGGAAACCCTGGGCATGGGCGTCGGCGATTCGCTCTATGGCTTTCGGGTCTACCCGGTGCGCGCGCTCATCGACGTGATGCGTTCCACGCGCTTCATGCGCCGCTTCGACTTCGACCCCGAGGCCGTGGTGCGCCTGTGCTGGGCCGGCGTGCGCCCGATCAACGTGGACGCGCCGGTGCGCTACCTCGCCCCCGAGGAAGGCGGCGTGTCGCACTTCAAATACCTGCGCGACAACCTGCTGCTCTCCTGGATGCACAGCCGGCTGTTCGCGGGCTTCGTGCTGCGGCTGCCCCGGCTGCTGTGGCAGCGGCTCAGGCCATCGCCCCGTTGATGCCGATCACCTGGCCGCTGATGTAGCCGGCCCGCTCGGAGGCCAGGAAGGCCACGAGATCGGCCACCTCTTCGGCGCGGCCCGCGCGCTGCATGGGCACCAGCTGCTTCACCGTGGCGGCGTCGAACACGCCGTCTGCCATGCCGCTGTCGATGATGCCGGGCGCCACCGCATTGACGGTGATGCCGCGCGCGGCCACCTCCAGCGCCAGCGAGCGCCCCGCCGCGTGCAGCGCGGCCTTGGCCGCCGAGTAGTTCACCTGCCCGCGGTTGCCCACCACGCCGGACACCGAGGTGATGTTGATGACCCGGCCCCAGCGCGTGCGGATCATGGGCAGCATGAGCGGCTGCGTGACGTTGAAGAAGCCGTTGAGCGAGACGTCGAGCACGCGGTCCCATTGCTCGCCCGTCATGCCGGGAAAGACGGCGTCGTCGTGCACGCCGGCGTTGTTCACCAGCACCTGCACCGGGCCTTGTTCGTTCAGCTCGGCCAGGGCCGCCGCGCAGGCCGCGCGGTCGGTCACGTCGAATCGACAGGCGCTCGCCCGACCACCGGCGGCCAGGATGCGGTCGACCACGGCCTGCGCCCGTTCCATGCCCTGGTTGGCGTGCACCAGCACCTCCAGGCCGTCCTGCGCCAGGCGCTGCGCAATGGCCGCGCCCAGGCCGCCGCTGCCGCCCGTGACCAGGGCCCGTTTCGAGGCCGTCATGCCAGGCCCCCGTCGGACGAGAGGCCCGCGGCGTCGAGCACCACGGCCGCGCGGCCATCGGCCACGGCGCCGCGGGCGCCCTCGACGCTGAAGCCGTAGAGCACGTTTCGCGCATCGCCCGACAGGCGCTCGGCGCGCACGCGCAGCGGCGCGTCGGCGGCTTCGATGCGCAGCGTGTGCAGGTTCACCCCGCGCACGCTGGCCAGGTAGCCCGCGCGCGGCGCCTCATGCAGACCGGCGACCAGGGCGCCGTGCACGGCCATGGCCTGGGCCGCGTATTCGATGGCGTGCACCGCGCCCAGGGCGCCGTCGGCGCCGCGCAGCGGGTGCGTGGCCAGGCCATCGAGCCGCGCCTCGCAGTGAATGGCCTCGGGCGACCAGTGCCGCACGGCGTCGAGCAGGCACATGTCGAGCTGGTGCGGGATGCGGCGCGCGATGGCGTCGCGGTCCAGCGGGGCGTGGGAGGTCGGGTCGGTCATGGTTGGCGGGGCGTGAAGCGCAGCCGCAGGCGCTGGGGCGCCAGGTAGTCCAGCACCACGGGGCGATCATCGCCGCGCGCGATGCGCTCGAGCAAGGGCAGGCCACGCAGCGCGGGAAAGGCCCTGCGCAGGCCTTCCAGCGGCGCCGCCGCCAGCGTGTCCACCGGATCGCGCGTGAGCGCGCCGTGCAGCGTGCCCAGGCTTCGCTCGCGCGGCGCGGTGCCCAGCCAGAGCGCGATGCCCGCCGCATCCGGCACGGGCCGGCAAGCGTGCAACGGCTCGGGGTACTCGCTGTCGTAGGCCACCAGCAGCACCTCGGGCGCGCCGTCGAGCAACTGGCCCACGGCGTCGATCCAGCCCGCGCCCAAGCTGGCGTCGTGCGCGCACAGCACCTGGCTGGGCGCCATGGAGCGCGTGGCGATGCCCCAGTAGCCGGCCGCCGCGTTGTGCACCGAGTTGTGGAAGCGCGTGGGCGAGATGGCGCGGTCCTCGCCCGCCAGCTGTTCGCACAGGGCGTGGCAGTTGTGGCCATCGGCGCCAGACGAGGTGAAGACCGTGGCGATGTCGGCCGGGTCCTGCCCGTCCAGCGCGCGCTGGCCCAGCGCCAGGGCCAGGCGCACCACACGGCTGGCGCGGCGGCGTTCGGCCGCCGGCAGCGCCTGGGCCGGCGGCAGCACCGAAGGCGCGTGCGCCCAGGCCTGTTCGCCGCGCAGCACGGCGGCGGCCTGGGGCCAGTCGGCCAGGCCGGGGGCGATGAGGGACAGGCCGTGCAGCCAGATGGGGGCGTGCGGTGGGGCGTGGGGGCTCTGGTTCATGGCTGGCCCCCACCGAACACCAGGCTGCAGTTGCTGCCGCCAAAACCGAAGGAGTTGGACAGCGCGTACCTCAGCCCGGGCGCGGGCGCGCCGTCGAGGCGGTAGTCCAGATCGAGCGCCGGATCGAGTTCGCGCGTGCCGGGGCTGCCGGGAATCCAGCCCTCGCGCAGCGCGATGGCGCAGGCCACCGCCTCCAGCGCGCCGGCCGCGCCCAGCGTGTGGCCGGTGGCGCCCTTGATGGACGAACACGGCGCGCCGCGCCCGAACAGCGCGGCCACGGCGAGGCCCTCGGCCGCGTCGTTGGCCGGCGTGGCGGTGCCGTGCAGGTTGATGTAGCCGATCTGGTCCGCCCGCAGGCCGGCCGAGCGCAGCGCGGCCTCCATGGCCCGGCGCGCGCCCAGGCCCTGCGGGTGCGGGGCCGACATATGGTGCGCATCGCTGGACTCGCCCACACCCAGCAGCCGCACGGCGGCCGGCGCGCCGTCGCGCTCCAGCAGCGCGAAGGCCGCCGCCTCGCCGATGGAGATGCCGTCGCGCCGCGCATCGCTGGGCCGGCAGGGCTCGGCCGAGGTGAGTTGCAGCGAGGCGAAGCCGTACAGCGTGGTGAGGCAGAGCGAATCGACGCCACCCACCACGGCCGCGTCGATGGTCCCCGCCGCGAGCTGGCGCGCGGCGGCGGCGAACACTTTGGCGCTGGACGAACAGGCGCTGGACAGCGCCATGGCCATGCCCTGCAGCCCGAAGGCGGCGCGCACGAAGGCGCTCACCGAGCCGGTGTTGTGCGTGGTGTCGTAGTGGAACCAGGCGGGCAGCGCGCCCGTGGCCGGGTCGCGCTCGCGGTAGGCCAGCTCGGTCTGCAGGATGCCCGAGGTGCTGGTGCCGACGAACACGCCCACGCGGTCCGCCCCGTGGCGGGCCACGGCCTCGCGCACGCGCTCGGCGAAGCCGTCCTGCTGCAGGCCCATCCAGGCCAGGCGGTGGTTGCGGCAGTCGAAGGCGCTCAGCGCCGCGGGCAATGCCACGGCGTCGACGCCGGGCACCTCGCCGATCCAGGTGGGCAGGTCCACGGTTTCGAAGCGGCAGGGCGTCAGGCCGCTGCGCGATGCGCGCAGCGCCCGCGTGTGCTCGGCCAGGCCCTGCCCCAGACAGGAAGTGGCGGTGTAGGCGGTGAGGGAAACGGCTTGCATGGGAACCCGGGGCGCGGCGCTCAGCGCACGCGGCAATACAGCATGACGTTGGCCAGGGGCTTATTGCCGCTCATGTCGCGGCTGTCCACCTCGAAGCCCAGCGATTCGAGCTCGGCGCGCCACGCGGCCAGCGGGCGCGCGTACAGGCGCGAGAGCCGGTGCCCGCGCGCGAAGGTCACCACGCGGTCGATGTTCAGGCCCATCTGGTAGCGCCAGCCCGCCGAGGCGTCACCGATGCGGGTGAGGAACACGCCGCCCGCCGGCAGCGCGGCGCGGATGCGCGCCAGCAGCTCGCTCTGGCGCTGGTGGTCCACGTAGTGCAGCGCGTCCAGGATGGTGATGGCGTCGGGCCGACCGAGCTCGGTGCGCGTCATGTCGCCGCGCTCGATGCGCACCACCGGGTGCGTGGCACCGAAGGCCTGCGCCGCGCGGTCCACGTCCTTGTCCATCAGCTCGATGCCGCGCAGGGCCCGCGGCGCGGGCGGCGGCGCCCAGTCGGCGGGCCAGCGGCCCCGCGCCGCCAGTTGCTGCGCGGCCAGCAGCCACGAGAACAGGCTGCCCTGACCGCTGCCCAGGTCCAGCACGCGTGGCGACTGGCTCAGCAGGCCGCGGCGCAGGATGTCGTGAAAGATGGTGTCGTAACCGAGCTTGCCGCGCGCGTAGTGGTACGCGAAGCGGCCGCCGGCGCGGAAGCGTTCGCTGGCGTGGTCGACCAGTTCGTGGACGAAGGCGTGGCTCATGCGGGGGACGGGCTCATTCAAAGGATTGGAACAGGGTCTCGGGCCGCAGCCCCAGGCGGCGCGCCTCGGCCATGACGGCGGGCAGCGCGTGCAGCAGCACCGGCTGGCCGTCGGGCGCGCGCGCGGCGTGGCCGTCGTGCAGCAGCAGGATGTCGCCGGCGGCGAAGCCGCGCAGCAGCCGGCGCTGCACGGTGGCCGGATCGCCGGTGCGAGTGTCGAAGCCGCGGCGCGTCCAGCTGGCGTGCCGCAGGCCCAGACCGTGCAGCACCGGGGCGAGGAAGGGATTGCTCAGGCCGGCCGTGGGCCGGAAGAAGCGCGGCGCCTGGCCGGTGATGTCGCTCAGCGCGGCCTGCGCGGCGGCGATGTCCCGCCGCATGCGGCCAGGCCCGAACAGCGAGAAGGCATTGGAGTGCGACTGGCCGTGGTTCTCCACGCGGTGGCCACGCGCCACGATGGCGCGGCACAGCGCCGGCTGCGCCTGCGCGCGGCGGCCGATGCAGAAGAAGCTGGCCTTGGCCCCGAGTTCATCGAGCAGGTCCAGCACGCGCGGCGTGCGCTCGGGGTCGGGCCCGTCGTCGATGGTGATGGCGAAGGCGCCGCGCGCGGCCGCGGCCTCGGGCAGGCGCACCCAGTTCTCGCCCAGCCATTGCGAGCGCGGCCACAGGCCGGCGGCCACCACCGCCGCGTGGTTGGCCACCACGCCGCCCGCCAGCCAGGGCCACCAGCCGGGCTGCCACAGCCCCGCGCCCAGCGCGGCGCCATGCAGCAGCACGCTGGCTTGAAGCAGCGGCGCGGGGCGCCAGCGCGGGCCGTTCAAGCGGGCCGGCGTCATGGCGCGCCCTCCCCGGCCGCCGCCCAGGGCCGCCGCGCCACCAGGGCGGACCACAGGGACCGCCAGCAGGCCCAGTCGTGGCCGCCGTCGGTGCGCAGCACGCGCTCGGCGGGCAGGCGCGCGGCCATGCGGTCCATGCCCCCGGCGAAGCGGTCCTGGCGGCCATAGCCCATCCAGGCCACGGGGCGCGGTGGCGCCTGTTTCCACCAGGCCCAGACCTCGAAGGCCGGGTCGCTGTCGTGGGACGCGGGGCCGGGCCAGGCGTCCAGCCCGCCCGCGCGTTGAATGGCGTTCCAGGCCAGCCGATCGCCCGGGTAGGGCGCCAGCAGGCACAGGCCATCGACCAGATCCGGGTGGCGCCGCGCGCACAGCACGGCCTGCCAGCCGCCCAGCGACAGACCGCCCAGCCAGACTCGGCGGCCTGCGTCGCGCGCGGGCCGCAGCCACTCGGTGGCCAGGGCCTCGATGGCGTCGGCGCCGTCGTAGCGCTGCGCCTGCAGATCGACCGCCACCATGTCGATGGCCTGACCCGCCGCGGCGGCCTCGGCGTCCCAGCCTTGCGCGGCCACGTCGGCGGCGCCCATGGCCGCGCCGGGCAGCCAGACCAGGCGGCAGGGGGCCTCGCCGGTCCAACCCTCGAAGCGCTGGGCCTTCACGGGACGGGGTCCTTCTCCGCCGGCGTGAGCACCGCCGACAGCAGCAGCGCCAGCACCGCGCCCGGCGCCACCGTCACGCCCACGGCCTGCAGCACCGGCACAGAGGACAGCGAGAGCACGCCAAAGCCGATGGCCGTGGTGGCGCAGGCCACCAGCACCGACAGCAGGGCCCGCGGATCGGCGTGCGGGTCGCGCCGCCAGCGCTCGATGAACAGCGAGTAGTTGGAACCCACGGCCACGATGAGCAGCATGCCGATGAGGTGCAGCAGGTGCAGGCGCACGCCCAGGGCGTGCAGGCCGGCGATCACGATCAGCACCGCCGCCACGATGGGCAGCATCACGCCCAACAGGCGGCTCGGCCGGCGCAGCGAAGCGCCCAGCACCAGCACGATGCCCGCCAGCCCGGCCAGCGACAGCGCGATGGCCTCGCGCAGGTAGCTGCCGTAGAGCGACTCGAACTCCTGCTTCAGGTCGATGAAGCTCGCGCCGCTGCCCTGCAGCGCCGCGCGCAACACCTCGGCCGGCAGGTCGGCGCCGGCCGCGCCGGGCGCGGGGCGCAGCGGCAGCAGGGCGGTCCAGCCGTCGGCGTGTGGCTGCAGCAACGAGTCCACGGCGATGGCCAGGGCCGAGCCGTCGAGGTCCTCGCGCCGCATCGGCGCAGCCGCGCGCGCCTGCGCCACGGCGTCCACGAAGGGCTTGAGCCGCGCGGCCGACAGGGGCTGCCCCTGCAGCGCCAGGCCCAGGTCGCGCGACAGCGCCTCGGGCGCCGGCAAGGCGCGCTGGCGCTCGCGCTGCAGGGCCTCGCTGGGCAGGAAGCGCGCGGGGCTGTCGTAGCCGCCGATCAGGCCCTGCGCCACCAGCGGCTGCAGGCGCGCGGCGGCCGCCTCGGCGCCGCGCAGCGCGGCCTCGCGGTCGCTGGCGCGCACCACCACCATGTAGCGCGCGTCGGGCGCGCCCAGGTCGCCGCGCAGGCGGGCGTCGCGCTCGGCGTCCTGCGGGCTCACGCTGGACAGGGCGGACAGGTTCGGCTCCCACAGCGTGTCGCGCTGCGCCACCAGCCAGGCCAGCGCCAGCAGCGCCGCGCCCAGCACGGGCCAGCGCCAGGCCCGCAGGGCCAGCACGCGCGGCGTCACCCAGGCCGGCAGCTCGGGCGTGCGCGCCATCTGGCCGCCGGCCATGGCGGGCAGCACCAGCCGCGTGGTCAGGGCGGCGACGAAGACCCCCGTCATGGCGTACAGGCCGAGCTGCGCGAGCCCCGGGAAGCCCGCGAACAGCAGCGCGCCGAAGCCCAGCACCGAGGTGGCCACGCCCAGGCGGATGGTGGGCCAGAAGTTCTCGTGCCAGCGCCGGCCCTCGCCGCTGTCCGCACGCCCGGTCTGCACGAAGTAGTAGATGCCGTAGTCCACCGCCTCGCCCACCAGCGCGGCGCCGAAGCCGGCCGTGATGGCGAACACCGAGCCGTGCACCTGCCCCACCGCCACCAGGCCCGCGAGCGAGCCGCTCACCGCCGGCACCAGGGTCAGCAGCAGCGGGCGCCAGCGCCGGAACATGCACCACAGCAGCAGGCTGATGCCGATGGAACTGAACAGGGTCAGCCGCGCCACGTCGGCCTGGATGGCCGCGCGCGTCTTCACCGCGAACACGCCGGGGCCCGACACCTCCAGCCGCAGCGCGCCCGGCGGCAACGCATCGAAGGCGGCCTGCACGCGCGCCACCGCCTCGGCCTGGCCGTCGGTGTCCGAGCCCGCCGCGCGCGTCTGCAGCAGCAGCATCGCGCGCGCGCCGTCGCGCGACACCCAGACGCCCTCGGCCATGTTGGGCTGCCCCTGCGACTGCCAGCCCATCAGCACCTCGAAGGCCTCGCCCGTGGGGTCCGACGGGAACTGCGCCTTGAACGGCAGCCCCGCCGGCGAGGACACGATGTCGATGGCGTTGAGGATGGCCTCGCGCAAGCCGTCGGGCGTGAAGCGCTGTGCGTCCACGGCCGGGCTCAGCGTGTAGCGGTGCCGCTGCAGCAGCGCGAGCTCGCGGTCGAAGGCCTCCAGCTCGCCGTTCTGCACCGCAACGAAGGCGCCGTCGGCCGAGAGCCGCTGGCGCAGCGCGCGCGAGGCCTCGGCGCGCGCCGCGCCGTCGCCGCCGTCGATGGCCACCATCAGCAGGCGCGAGACCACGCCCTCGCGCAACTGCTCCACCAGCACCTGCTGCTCGGCGCTGGGGTGGGAGGGCAGGAAGAAGGACAGGTCGGTGGTGAAGCGCGTGCGCGACGCCAGCCAGCCGCCCAGGGCCATGGCCAGGGCCCAGGCGAGCACGATCCACACGGCACGGCGGGTCATCGGAGCCCCTCCGGGCGCGCGGCGGTGCGGGCGCCGGCTGGCGGCCGGGCGGCGCTCACGGCTTGCCCACCGGTTCCAGCCGCATCTCGGTGCGGTCGCCGTCGGACTGGGTGTAGTCGATGCGGTCCACCGCGACGCCCACGCCCGAGATGACGATCTGCGTGACGATGCCGCGCAGGCGCGCCTGCAGCGGCTCCAGCGTGAGCGTCCAGCGCTTCTCGGGCTGGCCCTGCAGGGCCACGCGGTAGTGGCGCTCCAGCGCCGCGCGGTCGCCCTGCAGGGTGCTGCGGATGCTGGCCACGAAGGCCTCGACCTCGGGGCGCTGGCTCACGGGCATGCTCATGCGGCGCTGGTCGCGCTCCAGCGTGAGCGTGTCCTTGTCGAGCAGCAGGCGCTCGGGCCGGGGCGAGAGCGTGCGCCGCTCCAGCCAGTCGGGCGCGCGGTAGCTCATCTCGCCGCGCGAGACCAGGGGCGCGTCGAGCATGGCCATGTGGCGCCGCTCGACGAAGCGCACCGTGCCGCCGGGGTGCGCGGCCAGCAGGGCCATCAGGCGCTCGAGTTCGTCGGCCGCGCGCGCGGCCGTCAGGGGCAGCAGCGTCAGCGCCAGTAGCCAGAGCCTGCGGGAGATCATCGTTGCCAGAAATCGAAAAAGTTGAACCAGTTGAACGGCGCCTGCCGGCAAGCGGCCTGCAGGCGCTCCACGTAAGCGGCGCGCGCCGCCTGGATGGCGGCGTCGCGCGCCGCGCCACGGCCAACCGTACCAAAGTCGGCCAGGGGTTCGAACACCAGCCGGTAACGGTTCGCACCCAGGTACAGGCCGGCCATGAAGAACACCGGCCGGCGCAGCACGGCGGCCACGCGCCAGGGCGCGACCGGAAAGGCCGCGGGGCCGCCCAGGAAATCGTGCAGGGCGCGGTCGTCCGCGTCCAGCGAGCGGTCGACCAGCATGCCCACCAGGTGGCCCTGCTCCAGCCGCTGCGCGGCCTCGATCATGGAATCGGGCCGGCCCAGCGGCACCACGTCCTGCCGGGCCTCGGGGTTGATGGCGGCGAGCGCGGCCCGCATCTGGCGCGCGTTGTCCTCGTACATCAGCATGCTCACCTGCAGGCCGGGGCGCTGGCGGCCCACGCAGCGCAGGGCCTCGAAGCTGCCCAGGTGCGCGCCCATCAGCAGCACGCCGCCGCTGTCCATGGCGCGCAGCAGCGCGTCGGCGCCCTGCACTTCCACGTCGAACAGATCGAAACGTCCGTTGAGCAGGTAGACACGGTCGTGCACCGTGGTGGCGAAGCTCAGCAGGTGGCGGTAGCGCTCGCGCCAGGTGGGCGGGCGGCCCAGTGCGCGGCGCAGGTAGTCGCGGCTGGCCGCGCGCGGGCGCGGCGCGAACAGCAGGAAGTACAGCGTGGCGCCGTGCAGCACCGCGCGGCTGAGCCGTCGGCCCCCCCACAGCGACAGGCGCACCATGAAGCGCAGCAGCCCCAGGTGACCGCGCTCGGGCCGCTGGCGCCACTCGGGCAGCGCGCGCCCATTCACCGGGCGCCCCCCCGTGCCGCGCACCGTGGGGCCGAGCGCCTTGCGAATGGCCCGGCCGCGCTCATGCGTCCACCGGCCGCAGCTGGCCCGTGGCCACCGGCTCGCCACCGCGCGTAAAGACGAAGGCGAAGCCCGCGCGGGGCAAGGCGCTCAGGCTCAGCCGCAGCTCGTCGCCGGGCCGCACGGCTTGCAGGAACTTGGCCTGCGGCAGGCCCCAGCCGCGCGCGCCAGGCGCCAGCTCGCGCGCCGCGCGCAGGGCCTCGTCCAGCAGCACCACGCCGGGCAGGATGGGCTGGCCCGGGAAATGCCCCGCGAAAGCGGGGTGGTCCGGGGGCACGCGCCAGGCGCGCTCAAGAAGGCTCACGCAGCACCTCGCGGCGGTAGAGCGCGGCCAGCGCCTCGCGCGTGAGCTTGCCGGTGGCGTTGCGTGGCAGCGCCGGCAGCAGCACCAGCGGGCGCGGCAGGAAGATGGCGTCGACGCGCTCGCGCAGCTCGGCCAGCAGCGGCGCGGACTGGCGACCGGGCGCCACCGCGAAGGCCACCAGCCGCGTGACGGCGGCGTCGCCGCCCGGCGCCTCGGGCAGGAAGAAGGCGGCGTCGAGCACGCCCTCGAGCCCCGCGAGCTGGCGGTTCAGGTAGGCCAGCGACGTGCGTTTGCCCGCGATGTTGATGAGGTCGGCGTGCCGGCCGTGCAGCACGAAGCGGCCGTCGGCCAGCGGCTCGATCAGGTCGGCCAGGGGCACGGTGCCCTCCACGTGCCCGCCCTCGGCGCTGGCCACGTCGCCCGCGAACCGCAGGCGCGCGCCGGGCAGCAGCGTCCAGGCCGGGCCCGCCACGGTGCGCCGGCTGGCCAGCGCGGAGGACTCGGTGGAACCGTAGATCTCGTGCAGTTCGGCGCCGCAGGCGGCCTCGGCCTGCTGCGCCAGGCCCTCGGCCAGCGGCGCGGTGGCCGACAGCAGGCGCTGCGGCAAGGCGCCCGGCGCGGCGCTGGCCAGCCAGTTGGCGAGGTGGAAGGGCGTGGTGACGAGCAGGCGCGGCGCCGGCACGGCGGCCAGGGCGTCGTTGATGTCCTGGGCAAAGAACGGCTTGCCCGACCAGAAGCTGCAGCCGCCGTGCAGCGCCAGCAGGAAGGTGGATTCGAAACCGTAGCTGTGCTGGATGGGCACGGTGCCCACCAGCACGTGCGGCGCGCGGTCCAGCCCCAGCGCGGCGGCCTCGGCCTGGCCGTTGCGCACCAGGCGACCCCAGTGCTTGGGGTGCGGCTGCGGCCGGCCGGTGGAGCCCGAGGTGAACAGCACGGCGGCCCGCCGGGCGTCGTCGATCCAAGGCATGTCGGCGAGCGGCGGGCGGCCGGCGCCGGGGCGCGCGGGCACATCGTGCCGGGGCAGCCCGGCGGCCTCGGCCGCGTGCGACATCTCGGCGCCGTCGACCAGGCACAGCGCGCCCGGGAAATCCTGCGCCAGCTGGCGCAGGCTCTGCGGCGCCAGCGAGGACGGCTGCAGGCTCACGCGCCCGCGCAGCAGGCCGGCGGCGAAGCCCACGGCGAAGCGGTAGCGGTCCTCGCAGAGATTGATGAGGTCGCCCTCGGGCGGCAGCGCTTCGGCGAAGGCCGCGGCGTCAGCCAGGAATTCGCCCACGCGCACCGGGCCGTCGGGGCGCCAGGCGAACACGCCGTCGATGGCGTGCGCGCTGATGAGCGGGGAACGGCTCATGGCCGCTGCCCCCGCGCCGACTGGCGGCGTTCGCTGTCGGCCCGCCAGGCGCGCAGCACGGCCGACAGGCTGGGGCGCTCGTGCGGCGGCAGCGCCAGCCGCCGCCACAGGGTTTCCAGCAGGAACATCAGGCCCACCAGGGGACCCGTGAGCACGTTGGCGTGCAGCGACCAGAGCCCGCGCGGCGCGAACAGGAAGAGCGCGGTGGACACCAGCGCGTTCAGCACGAAGAAGGCGGTCCAGGCGGCCGTGACCTGGCGCGTGTAGCGCAGGTGGCCCGGCGAGAGTTCGGCGCCATGCACCAGGCGCGCCAGCCGCGTGACCAGGGCGTCGCCCGGCCCCAGCAGGCTGGCGCCGAACAGCGCCGCCAGCGCGAGGTGAATGCCCAGGTGCTGCAGGTAGTACAACAACGCCACCTCGCCGCGCAGCCAGGGCCACAGGCCCCACAACAGCGCCGCCGCCGCCAGCCAGGCGAGCCAGCGCAGCGCCGGTCGCGCCAGGCGCGCGAAGGCCACGGCCAGCGCTGCGGCAAAGGGCGCCACGGCCACCGCCACGTGCAGGTCCATCGGCCCGCGGCCCGTGCTGCCGAGGTGCGAGGCCACCACCCAGCCCAGCAGCAGCAGGCCGGACGCGGCGGCGCGCAGCGGGGCCGATGGGCTCATGCGATCCGGCGCCGGGCCGCCCCCAGCCAAGCCTCGCGACCCACGCCGCGGCGGAGCGTGCGGGTATTCATGTGGTGCGGTGGCGCGTGATGTGGGCCGCCAGCGCGCGCGGGCTGGCGAAAATCTTCTGGTTGTTTTCGTTGTCCGAGCGCATCTGGAACCCGTAGCGCTTGGAGATGACGAGCGCGATCTCGAGCATGTCGATCGAGTCCAGGCCCATGCCCTCGCCGTACAGGGGCGCGTCGGGGTCGACCTCGCCCGGGCTCAGCTCCAGGTTGAGCGCCTCGATGATGAGCTGCACGAGTTCGGGAATCAGCTGCTCCACGGCTTCGGCGTTGACGGTGTCTTCCTGCATGGCGAACTCCTGGGGAGCGTGAGGTGATCAGTGGGCGGGGGCGGCGAACGCCAGCACGACGTTGCTGCCGCCGAAGGCAAAGGAGTTGGACAGCGCCACGCGCAGGCCGTTCGCGTGCCGGCCCTGTGGCACATGGTCCACGCCCTCGCAGGCCGGGTCGAGGCGGCCCGCCAGATGGGCGGTGGGGGGAATGGCCTGCTCGCGCAGGGCCATGGCCGTGACGACGGCCTCGATGGCCCCGGCCGCGCCCAGCAAGTGGCCGTGCATCGATTTGGTGGAACTCACGGGCAGGCGCGCGGCCTGTTCGCCGAACACCTCGCGCAAGGCCTGTACCTCGATCGGATCGCCTTCGGGCGTGGCGGTTCCGTGCGCGTTGACGTAGTGCACCTCGCCCGGGGCCAGGCCGGCGTCCTCCAGCACGGCGCGAAGGGCGCGCACCTGGCCGGCGCGGTCGGGCCGCACCAGGTGGGTGTGGTCGCAGTTGGTGGCGAAGCCGATGAGTTCGCCGTGGATGCGCGCGCCGCGCGCCACGGCGCGGTCCCAGTTCTCGAGCACCAGCGCCGCCCCGCCCTCGCCCAGCACCAGGCCGTTGCGGTCGTTCGAGAAGGGCCGGCAGGCGCTGGATGCGGTCTGCTCGTCGCCGCGCGCGAGCACGCGCATGGCCTCCCAGGCCTTCACCACGCTCACGGACTGGCAGACGTCGGAGCCGCCGGTCACCATCAGCTCGGACTCGCCCGAGCGCACGCGGCGAAAGGCCTCGCCGATGGCCATGGAGGCCGAGGCGCAGGCCGCCGTGTGGCTGCTGCTCACGCCGCCCAGGCCCAGCTGGATGGAGATGTGTGCGTTGGCCGCGTTGTTCATGCCCATCACCACCGACAGCGGCGACACGCGTTCGCGGCCCTTGAGCCAGAGCTCGCGCGCGCCCCGCTCGTGCGCCGCCAGGCCGCCCAGCGCGGTGCCCCACAGGCACCCCCATTGGCGGCGGTCGCTGCCGTCCTCGGCGGCCGAGCGGGCCAGGCCCGCGTGGCGCCAGGCCTTGAAGACGGCGGCCATGCCCAGTTGCGAGAAACGCTCCATCATGGACGCCAGCGGCTTGCCCAGCTCGCGGTCGGCGTCGAAGCCCTCGCAGCGCACGTAGGGCAGGCGCAGGGGGCGCGGCTCGTCCTCGGTGACCATCCACCGAACGGCCGATTCGCCGGCCCACACGCGCTGAAAGAAATCCTCGAGATCGCCGCCGTAGGGACTCACGAGGCCCAGGCCGGTGATCGCGACGCGGTGCCGCGCCATGCTCACTCCGTCTTGCTGGGCACGAGCGATTCGATGACCGCCACCATGTCCGCCACGCTTCTGGGTGGGGTCTGATCGGAGGGAATCTCGATGCCCAGGCGGTCTTCGGCCTCGAACATGAGCTCGGCCAGCATCAGCGAATCGACGCCCAGCTCGGCCAGGGCCGCCCCGGGCACCACGGCGGACTCGGCCACGCCCAGGCGATCGACGAGAAACTGGCGGATCAGTTCGATGGCGTTCATGTGGGCCCGAAAAAAGTGCGGAATTATAGTGAGCGCCCCCCAGCACGCCCTGGGGCGTACCACCCTGGCGGGGGACGTCACGCGCCTCGGGTACAGTGGCCCCCGCTCCACCCTACCCCACCACAGCACCCGCGCCCGCCGCCTTGACCGCCACCCACCCACCGGCCTGGACCCGCGCCCTCGCGCGCCGATTCTTCGCCCTGTGGCCGCTCAAGGCCGTGGGCACCACCGCCTTCATGGTGCTGTTTTTCCACGCCTATTTCTGGGTGCTGAAAAACCCATCGGGCGAAGCGCTGGAGCTGCCCCTGCTGGCGCCGGACCGCTGGGTGAGTTTCGAGCCCTGGGCCATCTACGCCTACGGCTGGCTCTGGGTCTACGTGTCGGTGGCGCCGGGCCTGCTGGACCGCTGGCGCGCGCTGGTGCGCTATGGCGCCTGGGTGGCGCTCATGTGCGCGCTGTGCCTGGCGATCTTCTGGCTCTGGCCCACGCGCACGCCCGTGTTCGACGTTGACTGGTCGGCCTACCCGCGCCTGGCCTTCCTCAAGGGCATCGACGCGTCCAGCAACGCCTGCCCGTCCCTGCACGTGGCGGCGGCACTGCACGCGGCCTGCTGGCTGCACTGGCACCTGCGTGAGTTGGGCGCGCCGGCCTGGACGCGCTGGGTCAGCGCCCTGCAGTGCGTGGCCATCGTCTGGTCCACCATGGCGATCCGCCAGCACGTGTTCATCGACGTGCTGGCCGGCGCGGCGGTGGGCGTGCTGTTCGCCTGGCTGTCGATCCGCTCGGAACGCGCCGCCCAGGCCCGGCCCCCCGCTACAGCGGTCGCCGCTGCGCCAGCAGCGCGTTGAGCCGCGGCAAGGCCGCGCGCATGGCCTCGCGCCCGGCCTCGATGGCGCGCTCGCGCGAGGAGAAGTCCGCGCCACCCATGCCGTTGAGCACCGGACGCACCACCAGGTCGGCCGTGGCGAGCTCGTGGCGGTTGATGCTCTGTCCCATGATGGCGAAGGTCTGCAGCAGCACGTCGAGGTTGCCGGTGGCGGCATTGGTCTCGGGCGTGGCGGAGATGTCCACCGCGAGCACGATCTCGGCGCCCATCTCGCGCGCCTGGCGCACCGGCACCGGCGCGGTCAGGCCGCCGTCCACGTACTCGGTACCACCGATCTTGACCGGCGCGAACACGCCCGGCACGGCGCTGGAGGCCCGCACCGCGAGCGCCGCGTCGCCGCGACGAAACAGCACGCCGCGGCCGGTGTGCAGGTCGGTGGCGAGCACGCCCACGGGCAAGGCCATGTCCTCCAGCAGCTTGCCGTCGATGGTGCGGCGCACGTAGCGCGCGAGCGCTTCGCCGCGCAGCAGGCCCCGACCCAGGATGGGGAGCGACCAGTCGGCGATCTCGGCCTCCTGCATGCGCAGCGCCAGGCGCTCCAGTTCCTTGCCCGGCAGGCCGCTGGCGTAGAAGGTGGCGACCAGGCTGCCGGCCGAGGTGCCGGCGAGCAGGTCGGGCCGGATGCCCACGCGCTCCAGCTCCTGGATGACGCCAATGTGGGCGAAGCCGCGCGCCGCGCCGCCGCCCAGCGCCAGGCCCAGGCGCGGCGGGCGCGTGAGCGTCACGGGCGGCGTCACGGGTGGCACCACGGGCTCGGCCACCACCGGGGGCTCCGGCCTGTCGGGCGCCTGCGGCGGCACGAGGGCGCAGCCCGTGAGCAGCAAG
>NZ_MKSS01000002.1:0-6122 GCF_001897365.1 Hydrogenophaga sp. 70-12 | reverse complement strand
GCGGCGGCGGGTCCGCGGGCGTCTCTTCCTCGGGCCAGTCGCGGATGTAGGCCTTGAGCATCTTGTTCTCGAAGTTCTGGCTGTCCACCACGGCCTTGGCCACGTCGTAGAAGCTGATGACGCCCATGAGCATGCGGGCCTCCATCACCGGCATGTAGCGCGTGTGCTTCTCCAGCATCATGGGCCGCACGGCTTCCAGCTCGGTCTCGGGCGTGCAGGTCATGGGGTGGTCGTCCATGACGCTGCGCACGATCTTGCCGCCCAGCTGGCCGCCGTTGGCCGCCAGCGTCTCGATCAGTTCGCGGAAGGTCAGCATGCCCACCAGCTCGCCGTGCTCCATCACGGCCAGCGAACCGATGTCGAACTGCGCCATGGTTTGCACGGCCACGTCGAGTCGTTCGTCGGGCGAGACGGTGTAGAGCGTGCCGCCCTTGACGCGCAGGATGTCGCTGACTTTCATGGTGGGTCTCCTCTGGGGGTGTCGCTTCCGCTCTGAGCGGGTGGGTCAATATAGCCCACAATCATCGTGCCCCCACGCTCCGCCGCTGCGCGGGTCGCTGCCCCCAGAGGGGGCTGATCCGCCTTGGGGCGGCCCGGCGGCGTATCGGTTTTCACTGACAGGTTCTTCTGGAGACAACACCCCATGGCAGGCCACGCCGACCCCGGCTTCGACACGCTCGCGCTGCACGCGGGCGCCGCGCCCGACCCCGCCACCGGCGCGCGCGCCGTGCCCATCCACCTCACCACCTCGTTCGTTTTCGAGTCGAGCGACCACGCCGCCGCCCTGTTCAACCTGGAACGCGCGGGCCACGTCTACAGCCGCCTGAGCAACCCCACCAACGCGGTGTTCGAGCAGCGCATGGCCGCGCTGGAAGGCGGCATCGGCGCCATCGCCACCGCCAGCGGCCAGGCCGCGCTGCACCTGGCGGTGGCCACGCTCATGGGCGCGGGCTCGCACATCGTGGCCAGCACGGCGCTGTACGGCGGCAGCCAGAACCTGCTGCACTACACCATGCGCCGCTTCGGCATCGACACCACCTTCGTCAAGCCCGGCGACATCGACGGCTGGCGCGCCGCCATCCGGCCCAACACCCGCCTGCTCTTCGGCGAAACCGTGGGCAACCCGGGCCTGGACGTGCTGGACATGCCCACCGTGGCGCAGATCGCCCACGAGGCGCGCGTGCCCTTGCTGGTGGATTCCACCCTGACAACCCCTTACCTGGTCAAGCCGCTGGAGCTGGGCGCCGACCTGGTCTACCACTCGGCCACCAAGTTCCTCAGCGGCCATGGCACCGTCATCGGCGGGGTGCTGATCGACGGCGGCGGCTTCGACTGGGACGCCGCCGGCCACTTCCCCGAGTTCAGCGCGCCCTACGACGGCTTCCACAACATGGTGTTCACCGAGGAATCCACGGTGGGCGCCTTCCTGCTGCGCGCGCGCCGCGAGGGCCTGCGCGACTTCGGCGCCTGCATGAGCCCGCACACGGCCTGGCTGATCCTGCAAGGCATCGAGACCCTGTCGCTGCGCATGGAGCGCCACCTGGGCAACACCGAGAAGGTGGTGCAGTTCCTGGCCAGCCACCCGCTGGTGGGCCGCGTGGGCCACCCGCTGATCGAGTCGCACCCCAGCCACGCGCTGGCCAACCGGCTGCTGCGCTTCGGCGCGCGTGGCGCGGGTTCGGTGTTCAGCTTCGACATCAAAGGCTCGCGCGCCCAAGGGCGCGCCTTCATCGAGGCGCTCAAGCTGTTCAGCCACCTGGCCAACGTGGGCGACTGCCGCTCCCTGGTGATCCACCCGGCCAGCACCACGCACTTCCGCATGAGCGACGAGGCCCTGGCGGGCGCGGGCATCGGCCCGGGCACCATCCGCCTGTCCATCGGCCTGGAAGACGCCGACGACCTGATCGACGACCTCAAGCGCGCGCTCAAGGCCGCTGAAAAAACGGGGGCCTGAGCATGTGCCCCCACGTTCATCACTTCGTGTATTCACTGCCCCCCGAGGGGGTACAGCCCCCCCTTGGGGCGGCCCTGCGGAAGGCCTGACATGGAACTCACCGTCAACGGCGCCAAAACCTACTGCTACACCGGCGGCAAGCCCTTCGACGCCGCCCAGCCCACCGTGGTCTTCATCCACGGCGTGCTGAACGACCACAGCGTCTGGATCCTGCAGAGCCGCTACCTCGCCCACCATGGTTTCAACGTGCTCGCCGTGGACCTGCCGGGCCACGCGCGCAGCCAGGGCGAGGCGCCGGCCAGCGTGGAGGCGGCGGCCGATTTCGTCGCCGCGCTGCTGGACGCCGCCGGCGTGCAGAAGGCCGCGCTGGTGGGCCACAGCTGGGGCTCGCTGATCGCGCTGGAGGCCGCGGGCCGGCTGAAGGAGCGCATCACGCACGCCGTGCTGGTCGGCACGGCCTACCCGATGAAGGTCTCGCCGGCGCTGATCGAGGCCTCGCTGAACCAGCCCGAGAAGGCGCTGGCCATGATCAACGTCTTCAGCCGCAGCACCCTGGCCGCGCCGCCCTCGGCGCTGGGGCCGGGCACCTGGGTGTACGGCGCCAGCATGGCCCTGGGCCGGCGCGTGCTGCGCAGCAACCCGAAGGTGAACGTGTTCCACCGCGGCTTCGTGGCCTGCGACACCTATGCCCACGGCGAGGCCGCGGTGAAGGCCCTCACCTGCCCCGTGCTGTTCCTGCTCGGCGCGCAGGATCAGATGACCCAGGCCAAGGCCGCGAAGCCACTGATCGACGCCGCCCAGGCGGCCGGCAAAACCGTGAAGGTGGTCACCCTGCCCGTGGGACACCACCAGATGACCGAGACCCCCGACGCCACGCTGTTCGCGATCCGCGACTTCCTCCAGGCATGACGATCACCGCCGACCACATCACCCCGCCGATGGGCGACGCGCGCGCGCAGGCCATCGCGCAGGCCTTCGACCTGCGCGCCCTGCCGCCCGACTTCTTCACCAACCCCTACCCGGTGTACCGCGCGCTGCGCGAGCAGGACCCGGTGCGCCGCATGCCGGACGGCTCGGTCTTCCTCACGCGCTGGGCCGACCTGGCCGCCGTCTACCGCGATGCGGCCTCGTTCAGCTCCGACAAGCACGTGGAGTTCGCGCCCAAGTACGGCCTGGGCACGCCGCTGTTCGAGCACCACACCACCAGCCTGGTGTTCAACGACCCGCCGCTGCACACGCGCGTGCGCCGCCTGATCATGGGCGCGCTCACGCGCCGCGCCATCGCCGACATGGAAGCCGGTCTGATCGAACTGGTGGACCGCCTGCTCGACGGCATCGCCGTGCACGAGGGCGGCGACCTGATCGAGGATTTCGCGTCCGCCATTCCGGTGGAGATCATCGGCAACCTGCTGGGCGTGCCGCACGCCGAGCGCGGGCCGCTGCGCGACTGGTCGCTGGCCATCCTGGGGGCGCTGGAGCCCACCATCACCCCCGCCCATGCCGAGCGCGGTCACCGCGCCGTGACCGAGATGTGCGACTACCTGCGCATCCTGGTGGCCGCGCGCCGCCAGGCCCCGGGCGACCCGGAGCGCGACGTGCTCACGCGCCTGATCCAGGGCGAGGCGGACGGCGAGCAGCTCAGCGAGGTGGAGCTGCTGCAGAACTGCATCTTCCTGCTCAACGCCGGCCACGAGACCACCACCAACCTGATCGGCAACGCCCTGGTGGCGCTGCAGGAGCACCCCGCGGTGCGCGAGCGGCTGCTGCAGCGCCTGGGCGGCGAGGACGAGGTGGCCGTGCTGGACCGCGCGGTGGACGAGTTCCTGCGCTACGAATCGTCCAACCAGCTCGGCAACCGCCGCGCGGTGAAGGACGTGAGCATCGGCGGCGTGGACCTGCCCGCGGGCACGCTGGTCACGCTGTGCATCGGCGCGGCCAACCGCGACCCGGCGCAGTTCGCCGACCCCGAGGCGCTGGACATCGCGCGCGAGCCCAACAAGCACCTGGCCTTCGGCTTTGGCATCCACCAGTGCGCCGGCCTGAGCCTGGCGCGGCTGGAGGGCCGCATCGCCATCGGGCGCTTCCTGCACCGCTTCCCGAACTACCGGCTCACGGCCGCGCCCACGCGCGGCGGGCGGGCGCGCTTCCGGGGGTTTCTGGCGGCACCGTTCGCGGCGGGCTGAGGCGCGCCGAGCCTCAGCGCAGCGCCATCGCCTCCGGCAGGGCCTCGGCCACGGTCATCCCCGCCCAGCGGCTTTGCTCCCACAGGCGCGCCGTGGGGCCCTGGCGCGCCAGCAGCAGGCGCTCCATCAAGGGGCCCAGCGCCGTGTGGTCGGGGTCGATGAGCAGCACGTAGCGCTCGCCCTCCTCGTCCAGCCGGCCCAGCCAGTCGAGCGCGACCAGCGCCGCCACGGGCTCCTCCAGCTGCAGGGCCTCCACGCGCAGGGAGGCGGCCAGCGCCTCCAGGCTTTGGCCGCGCGGCGCCTCGGCGCGCGCGGCGCCGAGCTGCGCCAGCACCTCCAGCGCGAGCTGGAAGTTCCAGCCCGGCGAATCGCCGCGCCGCGCCACGCCCCGCAGCAGGCTCGGCAGGTAGGCCGCGATCACCGCGCCCAGCAGCACGATCACCCAGGCCAGGTAGATCCACACCAGCAGGATGGGCGCCGTGGCGAAGGTGCCGTACAGCACCGAAAAGGTCGGCACCTGCTTCAGGTACCAGGCCAGCAGCTCCTTCGCCAGTTCCAGCGCCACCGCGGCGAAGAAGCCGCCCGCCAGCGCATGGCTCCAGCGCACGCGCGTGTTCGGCACGTAGCGGTACAGGGCCGCCAGGCCGCCGGTCACCAGCAGCAGCTGCAGCGAGTCGAGCAGGAAGCCCAGCGGGGCGGGCAGCGCCGCCGCGTGGCGCGCACTGCCGATGGCGTAGGTGGTCGCCGCCGTGCTGGCCGTCAGCAGCAGCGGCCCCAGCGTTAACACGGCCCAGTACACCAGGATGCGCTGCGTCACCGGGCGCGGCTGGCGCACGCGCCAGATGTCGTTGAGCTTGCGGTCGATGGTGAGGATCAGCGCCAGCGCCGTCACCAGCAGCGCCAGCGCGCCCGCGCCGCCCATCTGCGTGGCCTTGGCCGCGAACTGGTTCAGGTACATCAGCACCGGGCGGGCGATGCTCTCGGGCACCAGGCTTTCGACCAGGTTGCGCTGCAGGTTGCGCTGCAGGCGATCGAACATGGGAAAGGCGCTGAAAATGGCCAGCGCCACCGTGAACAGCGGCACCAGCGAGATGGTGGTGGTGAAGGTCAGGCTGCTGGCGGTGATGCCCAGCCGGTCCTCGCGGAAGCGCTCGCGCAGGGTGATGGCCGTGGTGCGCCAGGGAAAACGCAGCGCGCCGTGCCAGGCGTCGCGCGCCAGTTCGCGCAGGGTGTCGAGGCGCTCGGACAGGGTCATGCCGGTATCATGCCAGCCTCATTTTTCGCCCCGCCCGCATGCCTTCCATCGACTCCACCACGGCTTCGCGCGTGGCCTTCACCCGCCGCCTCGCGGTGGCCTGCCTCGTCGGCCTGATCGTGCTGGGCCTGGCCTGGGAACTGTGGCTGGCGCCGCTGCGCGAAGGCGGCTCCTGGTGGGCGCTGAAGGTGCTGCCGCTGACCCTGCCGCTGGCCGGCCTGCTCAAGAACCGCATGTACACCTACCGCTGGCTCAGCCTGCTGGTCTGGCTGTACTTCACCGAGGGCGTGGTGCGCGCCACCAGCGGCGAAAGCGCCCTGTCCACCGCCCTGGCCGCCGGGCAGACCCTGCTGTGCCTGCTGCTCTTCGTGGCCTGCGCGCTGCACGTACGCATCCGCCTGCGCGCCGCCGGCCCCGAGGCCGTGGCGGCCGACGTGGCCGCCGCCAACGAGGCCGCCGAGCGCGCGGCCGGCCAGCCATGAGCGGCGCCTTGCTGGCCGCCCTGCGCGAGGCCGTGGGCGCCACCCACGTGCTCACGCGCGACACCCACGACCTGAGCGCCTACGAGCGCGACTGGCGCCAGCGCGCGCACGGCCACGCGCTGGCGGTGGTGCGCCCCGGCGCCACCGCCGAGGTGACCGCCGTGGTCCGCGCCTGCGCCGCGCACGGCGCCAGCCTGGTGCCCCAGGGCGGCAACACCGGCCTGGTGGTGGGCTCGGTGCCCGACGGC
>NZ_MKSS01000001.1:0-4525 GCF_001897365.1 Hydrogenophaga sp. 70-12 | reverse complement strand
GCCCACGCGAGCGCCGCGAGTTGCTGGCCGTGCATCCCCCCCGCATGCTCGCACCCGCCGAGGCCTTGGCGGCCAGCGTGGATTTTGGCGCGAGCTGGCGTGAAAGCGACGCACCCCTGGTGGCGTGGCAGGATATTTCCAAGTCGGCCGCCGAGCATTCCAGCCGCTGGCGGCGCCTGTTTCTGGCCCACGGCCAGCAGAGCCTGGTGCGGGTGGCCTTCCCCTTGCCGGCCGGCCGAGCCTTCGAGTGTTTCATGTTCAGCCCGCGCGCCTACGACAGCCGCCTGGAGGCCGCCACGCTGGCCTGGTCGGTCTTCAATGTCTGGCCCATGCTCAAGCGCGCCCTGGCCGAGCAGCGCGTGAGCCTGAGCCCGCGCGAGCTGGAAAGCCTCAACCTGGCCTTCGAGGGCCTGACCGCGCGCGAAACCGCGTTGCGCATGGACTGCTCGGAGCGCACCGTGAACTACCACCTGGCCAACGCCATGGCCAAGCTGCAGACCGACAACAAGCTCGGCGCCGTGCAGCGGGCCTGCTGGCTCGGCCTGATTTGACCCCCACCACCCTATCCAGGGGGAGCCCGGTCGGACCGGTTCCCGCGCGCCACAGGCCCATCCCCGCCGGGTTCAGGCCCTTGTCATAATCGCGCCCCATGGCTTTTCTCGCCCTGGATGTCGGCAACACGCGCCTGAAATGGGCGCTGTACGACGAGCCGCGTGTCGGTGCCCGGCTGATCACGCACGGGGCGCAATTCCTCGAGAACATCGAAACCCTGGAAGAGGGCGATTGGAGCCGCCTGCCCACGCCGCGCTGGGTGCTGGGCTGCGTCGTGGCGGGCGACGCGGTCAAGCGCCGCGTCGAGGAGCAGCTGGAGATGTGGGACGTGACCCCCCAGTGGGTGGTGTCGGGCAATGCCGAGGCCGGCGTGGTCAACGGCTACGACCACCCCGCGCGGCTCGGCTCCGACCGCTGGGTGGCCATGATCGGGGCGCGCCAGCGCCTGCTCGCCCAGGGCCGCCAGCGGCCGTGCGTGGTGGTGATGGTGGGCACGGCGGTCACGGTCGAGGCCATCGACGCCGGGGGCAAGTTCCTGGGCGGCCTCATCCTGCCGGGGCACGGCATCATGCTGCGCGCCCTCGAATCGGGCACCGCCGGCCTGCACGTGCCCACGGGCGACGTGCGCGACTTTCCCACCAACACCAGCGACGCGCTCACCAGCGGTGGCACCTTCGCCATTGCCGGCGCGGTGCAGCGCATGGTGGAGAACCTGAGCCGCCACTGCGGCGAGGCGCCCGTGGTCTACATGACGGGTGGTGCGGGCTGGAAGATGGCGCCGTCCATGTCCACCGAGGTCGAGCTGGTGGAGAGCCTGATCTTCGACGGGCTGCTGCACATCGCCAGCCAGCGGCTGGCGGTGGCCTGAGCGGCCCCGGCGGTCATTCAGGGCCCCAGGGCAGCATCAGCGTCAGGGCCAGCAACTGCTGGAAGGCCGGTTCGAAGCCGTCGATGATGGCCTGCGGGTCGGGGCAGAGCCCGGCGTCGGCGATCACGCCGAACTGCACCCCGCCGCCGTAGCTCAGCACCGACACGCCCAGGCCCACGGTGCCGGACTGCGGCACCCAGAACATGGTCTGCTCCAGGGTGCTGCCGCAGAACTGAAGCTTGTTGCCCGGTCCGGGCACATTGGTCATGACGGCGGTGGTCTTGCGCCCGAAGAGATTGAGCAGCGCGTCCTGCGCCGGTTTGATGAGCAGGCCCGCCACCGACAGCAGGGCAAAAGTGAGCAGCGGTTGCAGGCTTCCTTTGAGCTGGCGCATGCCTTCGCGCACGGCGTAGAGCCGCTCCACCGGGTTGGTCATGCCGATGGGCAGCAGCAGCGGCACGAGGCCGAAGCGGTTGCCCAGCTTCCAGGCGTCTTCCAGCGGCCGCAGGTTGATGGGCACCATGGCGCGGATCTCCTGGCCCGCGGTGTCGTCGCCGTGGCCGCGCAGGTACTGGCCGATGGCACCGGCCACGCAGGACAGCAGCACATCGTTGACCGAGGCGTCGAAGGCGCGCCCGATGGCCTTGACCGCGTCCAGCGGGATCGGCTCGCACCAGGCCACGCGCTTGACGGCGCCGGGCGTTCCCTTGAGCCGGGTGGCCGAGTCGTCGGGCATGAGGGCGAGCGCGGCCACGTCGCTGGCGAGCTGGGCGCCGATGTGCGCCGCGCCCACGGCCTGGTCCACGGCGCCGGCCAGGGTCTGCTGCGGCGCGGCCATGAGCGAGAGCGATTTCGCCGCGCCGCCGCCCGCCACCTGCAGGGCGCGCGCGGTGAGGTCGCCCAGCGGGCGGATCAGGGTGTCGGCCAGCCAGTCCTCGGCGCCCTCGTTGGCGCGCCTGGCCCGCCGCGCGCGCGGCGCCGGCGCCTGACCGCCGTCCACCAGGCTCATCATCACGCCGATGAGCGCGATGCCGTCGGCGATGCAGTGGTGGATGCGCGCGATCAGCGCCGAGCCGCCGGCGCAGTGCTCGATCAGCTCGAAGTGCCAGAGCGGGTGGAGGGGATCGAGCCGCTGCACGGCGAGTTGGCCCACCCGGTCCTGCAAGGCCTCCCGCTCGCCCCGGCCGCGGCGGCGGCGCAGGCGGTGCGTGGTGACGTGGCGGGCGAGATCGAAGTCGGGGTCGTCGATCCAAGCGGCGCCGGCCGCGTCCTCGCGGGCGATCTGCCGGAAACGCCGGTAGGGCAGCAGCCGCTCGCGCACCCGCTGTTCCAGCGCCTCGCGCGTCACGCCGGGCCGCAGCACCCACACGCCCACGATCATCATGAGGTTGGCCGGCGAGTCCATGCGCAGCCAGGCGGTGTCGACCTTGCTCATGCGCTCGCCTTCGAGCCCGAGCGTGCTGCTCAGCGCCTGCGTGAGGGCCGCGACGCGGTGGTCCATGGTGTCTCCTCGGGTGGGTTCTCTATTGTGGGCAGGCCGGGCTCCGTAAGATACCGGGACAAACCGCCATCCCTTTGGCGCCCCCCTTCAGGAGACCCCATGTCCGACCTCAAAGCCCGTTTCGAGACCGCCGTCGCCAATTCCAAGAAGCTCGCCGAGCGCCCCGACAACGCCACGCTGCTCAAGATCTACGGCCTCTACAAGCAGGCCACCGCGGGCGACAACACCGAAAAGAAGCCGGGTTTCAGCGACATGGTGGGCCGCGCCAAATGGGACGCCTGGAACGGCTTCAAGGGCGCCTCGTCCGACGACGCGATGCAGCAGTACATCGATCTCATCGAGAGCCTCAGCTGACACCCCCGCCGCGCTGCGCGCGACCCCCGCCAGGGGGCGGCACCTGAGGCCCGGCCAAGCCGGTTCCTCGGTGCCACAGGGTCAAGCCACCTGGGCGTCTAGGTGGTTTTCTTTTTGGCGGCCGCCTTCTTCGCGGCGGGCTTCTTCGCCGCCAGCAGGGTGTCCAGGTTTTTCACGATCTCGGCCTCGATGCGCTCCTTGAAGGCGCCGAGCAGGAAGCCGAGCTTGGCGTCGAGCACGAAGCGGTCGCCCTCGACCCGCAGGCAACCGCTGACGCCCGAGCGCGTGAACTGCACGGCGTCCTCGCGGGCGCCTTCTTCGTAGGTGCAGCTCATGTCGAACTCTTCCTCGGCCTGCTCGGCCCATTTCCAGGCCAGCTGCCGCGCGGCCGCCAGGCCCAGGGCGTGTTCGCGTTCGATGTGGATGTCGGCCATGGGACGGGGTCTCCTGGTGTTCAGCGGGTGATCGCCAGCGCCTGCAGGCGCTGGTGGCGCTCGGCCTGGGGCAGGGCGGCGAGCGTGCGCACCGCATCATAGAAGCGCGCGAAGTCGCGGCCCTCGCGTGCGAACAGGGCTTCGAAACCGGGCACCAGCTGGTCGTAGGCGCCTTGGGCGCCCAGCAGGGCGTTGTTGGCGCGCGCCACCCAGGGGTCGTAGGCCGCGAAGCCGCCCCAGAAGGCCTTCAGCGCCTCGTACTCGCGGCGGAAGTCGGCCATCACCCGCGCTTTGCGCTCGAGCTTGGCCGCGTCGTCGAGCGAGGCGTCGCCATACACCGCCTGCAGCCGCGCGCGCACCGAGGCGGTGAGGGCGCGGAAGGCGCGGCGGCGCTGGTCGAAGGCTTCGTACGCCACGCGCGCGCCGGGCGTGGACGCTTGCGCCAGCCAGCGCTGCACGCCCAGCCGCTCCACCGCCGTGGCGAAGGACTCGTTGAAGGTGGTGTCGTCCTTGGCATAGACCACCTGGTGCGCCAGCTCGTGGAACAGCAGGCGGGCGAGTTCGCCCTCGGGCTGGCGAATGAAGGTGTTGAGCAGCGGGTCGCCGCCGGCCCAGTTCATCCAGCCCAGGGTGGAGTAGGCGGGCACCGGGTACACGGCCACCTCCAGACCCCGGTCCAGGCCGGCGGCGAAGGCGCGCGCGTCGGCCTCGCGGTAGTAGCCTCGGTAGCCCACGCAGCCGGCCACGGGGAAGCACCAGGTCTGCAGGCTGAGCGAGAGCGCCGGTGCGGCCACCACGTTGTAGACGGCGGCGTTG